>CALCCW010000038.1:0-6953 GCA_937900185.1 uncultured candidate division Zixibacteria bacterium
TTTTATTAATAATACCATTATCATCATTTTCAAAAAGAATTTGATAGTTTATAATACACTTTGCAAATTTACCTTTATAAATTTTTGGGATAAACATATTATAATATCCAGCAATTATCGCAGAAGAATCAAATTCTGGAAATCCAGAGGATTCAACTAATACTATTCTCCTAAAAAAATTCCCCTCATCTAATAAAACCTTTATAATTACAACACCTTTTATATTTTTATTTTTTAATGCTGTCGGAAAAATTGGTTTTACAAAATAAATCATTTTAGGGGCTTCTACTTCTGATGGAATCTCAGATGTATCTGGCAAATAATCACTCTCTTTTATATTATCTTTACCTATATCTTCTGGGCGAGAAAATTTTTGAGAGTAAAACTCTATAAGCGTATCTTTCAATTCTATATAAAGATACTCATCAATTTTACCTTTAGATAATTTTATTTTATATTTGCCATATTTTTTGTTCTTTATCAAAAGACCTTTTTGTTTGTCATTTGATTTGCTTTTGAATCTTTTATTTACATACACTTTTACTTTTGGTTGGCAATATATTTGGATGTTCCCTTTTTCTTTTGCTGACACCAACGGAGTTAAAAATAAAGTTAATGAAAGTAATAATATAAAATTTCTCATAAAACCTCCCAAGGTTTTTCGTTTTAGTTAACTATATAATACAGATATAGAAATTGAATATCAAGCGATAAAAAAGTCATCCTTCGGCACAGGAAAATCGTTTTGTCGGGTTCTTATATCCACCTATCGGTGGCTTCGTGAACCCAACCTACTTTTGCTTTTAAAAAATATACCTTTTAACGTTAATCATGCTTGACCGTCAAGACGGTATCTACAATTATACTCAAAGTCACCCTGAGTCCGCCAAGGCGGGGTCAAAGGGTCAGAATTTATAAGAATATTATGTACAACAGAGTATAAGAATTATTTTCCGTTAATGACTATTTAGTCATATAGTATATACTATATATCTATATATGCAAATAAAATTTGACACAGCTAAATAGCTGATTTATGTTCTTTCGTAAGAGTATAGTTAAATAAATATTTATTGAAAGGATTTTTAAATGGCTAAAATAAGAGTTGGTATTATCGGCGTCGGTAACTGTGCCTCATCATTGGTACAGGGTGTTGAATACTACAAAAAAGTTAGAGATGATGAAACTGTTCCCGGGTTGATGCATGTAAATTTAGGCGGATACCATATCAAAGATATCGAGTTTTCATGTGCTATTGATATCAATAAAGACAAAGTTGGAAAAGATTTATCTGAAGCTATTTACACCAAACCAAACAACACCGTCAAATTTTGTAAAGTTCCAAAATCAGGTATCAAAGTAAAACGCGGCATGACTCATGACGGGTTAGGTTTTTATCTTTCTCAAATTATTGAAAAAGCCCCCGGTGATACTGTTGATATTGTAAAACTTCTCAAAGATACAAAAACTGATGTTGTTATTAACTATCTCCCTGTTGGTTCTGAAGAAGCTACCAAATGGTATGTTGAACAAATTTTAGAAGCCGGATGTGGTTTTGTAAACTGTATTCCGGTATTTATTGCCAAAGAACCATATTGGCAGAAAAGATTTAAAGAAAAAGGTCTTCCAATAATCGGTGATGATATTAAATCTCAGGTTGGTGCTACTATTGTTCACCGTGTAATGACCCGTTTGTTCATAGACCGCGGTGTCAAATTAGAACGTACTTCTCAGCTTAATGTTGGCGGTAATACTGATTTCTTAAATATGCTTGAACGCTCCCGTTTGGAATCTAAAAAGATTTCTAAAACTTCAGCAGTAACCTCAATGCTTGATTATGATATTGGTAAAAAGAATATCCATATCGGACCATCGGACTATGTCGAATGGCTTGATGACCGTAAATGGGCATATATCCGTATGGAAGGACGCACATTTGGTGATGTTCCTCTCAATGTTGAGATGAAAATGGAAGTTTGGGATTCTCCAAACTCAGCCGGTGTTGTCATTGATGCACTCCGCTGTGTAAAATTGGCAATGGATAACAATATTTCGGGTCCATTGATTGAACCATCATCATATTTCAAAAAATCCCCACCGGTTCAGATTCCTGATGATGAAGCCCGCCGTTTAACTGAAGAGTTTATCACAAAATATGGCTGGAAGCAGAACAGCACCAAAAAAACCACTAAAAAACCAGCTAAAAAGGCTGTAAAAAAGGCTCCGACAGCAAAAAAGAAAGCTGTGAAAAAAACTACCAAAAAACGGGTGGTTAAGAAGAAAAAATAGTTTTGTAATATATAGTGTTTCCGTATTATAAACCGGTGATAATAATTATCACCGGTTTTTTTATTAGGAGACAAATGACACCAAAAAGACACAAACCGCTTTTTATAACTTTTGAAGGTATTGACGGCTGTGGTAAAAGTACACAGGCGGTGATGACATATCAATTATTGCAGTCTCACGGGTATAAAGTAAAACTCTTGCGGGAACCGGGGTCGACTATTGTCTCTGAGAAAATACGTGAGATACTTTTGGATAAGAGTTCAAAAATCTCCGATATTACCGAGCTTTTGTTGTACGAGGCTGCCCGTTCTGAAATAACATCTCAAGAAATACAACCGGCATTAAAAAGTGGAACAATTGTACTGTGTGACCGTTTTTATGATAGTACAACCGCATATCAGGGATTTGGACGCAAGCTCGATATTCGGATGGTAAAATCTCTTCATAAAGTTGCTGCTTTAGGAATAATACCTGATTTGACCTTTGTATTTGATATTGATATCCCGACAGCCTTTGCACGTCGCGGAAAAGAACCTGACCGCTTGGAATCACAGTCAAAAGCTTTTTTTCAGCGAGTACGAGCCGGTTTTATGGAGATAGCCCGCAAAGAACACAGACGGGTGAAAAGGATTGATGCTGCCTTGTCTATTGACAAAGTATTTGATGATGTAAAAAAACATCTTTCTAAAAAAATAAAACTATGACCAATTCAACAGGTTTCGACCGTAAATCATTTTTCCTCTCTATCCTCTTTTCCCTGATTCTTCTTGTATCAGCCGGCATGATTTCAATTTATGTTATGGCTGATAAATCGGTTAAAGAAATACAGTTATTGTCAAATACGATTAAAGCAATAGATCAAAACTACTTTGAACCGATTGACTGGGATAAAATGGTCACCTACGCACGTGATGCTATGTTTGCAAAACTTGACAGATATTCAAGTTATTATCAAAACCGCCAGTTTGACCAACTCAACGAAGAAATGACCGGCAGTTACTCGGGTATCGGTATTTCAGTTCTTCCAAATGAAAAGGGTTTGCTTATTATGTCGGTACGGGAAAACGGACCGGCACACGAAGCGGGTCTTTTGACCGGTGACATAATTACAAAAGCCGACTCAACCGTTCTGGCAGATTTAAACAGTTCGGTATCATCAACTCTGTTACGAGGTAAAGAAAATAGTTCTGTAAAAATTGAAGTTTACAGACCATCTACGGAGGAAACGTTCTCACTTACTGTAACCAGAAAAAAAATTGACTTTATACATATCCCTTTTGCGGGATATACAAAAGACAATATTGTTTATATACGGTTGCTGGATTTTGATTATGGTGCCTCTGATGCTTTAGAGGCAGCTCTCGACTCTTTAGTGTTACAGACTGCTGTCAAACCAAAAGGAGTTATTTTAGATTTACAGGGAAACCCGGGAGGACTTTTTTCTGAGGCACGTAAAACAGCTGATCTTTTTTTAGATAAAGGATTTTTGATTGTTGGTACTAACGGAAGGTCAAAATGGAAAGATGCATCCTATTATTCCTCCGGCAAAGATGTCACTTCGGGACTGCCGTTAGTTATCTTAGTTGACCACGGTTCGGCATCATCATCAGAAATCGTATCGGGTGCTTTGCAAACTGCCGGAAGAGCTTATTTGGTCGGGGATACTACTTTTGGGAAAGGATTAGTACAAGGGTTTGTTCAATTTCCAAATGGTGATGGTGTTAAGCTGACAATCTCACGGTATTACTTTTCTGATTCAACATATCTGAATGATTTTGATTCCACTCTAAATGAAGTTGGTCATGGGTTGGTTCCTGATTTCTATTTTCAGAAAACTAAGTATGATTACTTTACCCGAAAACTTGAAAATAGTTTTTTACTTGGTAAATTTGCAGCAATATATCAAGATGATATTACAAGTGATTATACCAATATGAATCTTGATGAATCGTGGGTCAACAGATTTAGAAATTATACTTTAGAACAAAAAGCTAATATTACGTCCTATCGTACAGAAATAGCTCAATTATTAGATGAAATAGCAAAAGAAGAGAACTCATCATCACCTACCATAAAAACAGCAGAAGCGATAATAAAAAAATCAAAACAGTATGACAAAAATAATTTCAAAGAACATTCACAATATATTAAAAACAGACTTGTTCAATTAGCAACTCAGCGAAAAGATGGTGAATATCTCATGTATAAAAATGTTCTTCTTGAGACTAAACCTGAAATTCAATTTGCCACTCAGATACTTTTGGAGAAAAAACTCTAATGCCTCCGATGTATATATATATTCTTTGTGGACTAACCGCCGGACTGCTCGGCGGCTATCTTGGCTTAGGCGGCGGAGTTATTATGGTTCCATTTTTGACAATTGCCGCAGGTTTGGATATTAAAACAGCAGTTCCTGTTTCTGTCACCGCAACTGTTGTAACTTCAATAGCATCGTCCAATGCATATCTCAAAAAAGGGATGGTCGATATTGAGATTTCGCTCATATTAGCATTGTTTATGGTAATTGGCACAATAACCGGCTCAACACTCTCGCCGTATATCCCAAGTCACTATATCCAATTAGTCTTAACAGTAGTAGTAATTTATACGGCAGTTTCTCTTTTTAAAAAAAACAATCAATCGTCAGAACTTAATGTAGACCGAAATAAAAATATTGTATTAAGTGCTGTCATTGCAATTTTCACCGGAATCTTATCAGGGTTGGTAGGAATTGGCGGTGGAGTAATAATTGTGCCTGTTTTATATCTTCTTATAGGACTGCCGCTGTCAACATCACGAGGAACCTCGTCGCTTATGATAGGTTTTTCTGCCGCGGCAGCATCGACAGTTTATTTGCTCAATGACCGGATTGATTTTCAAGTTCTAATCGGAGTAATATTGGGAATAATAATAGGCGGCAAAATAGGCGGAAAACTGGGAGCTGTTGCTAAACCTAAAATTGTAAAAATTATTTTCTTTTTCGTACTTCTGTATGTTGCTGCTAAATTAGGCTATGAATCTATTGTGGAAATACTATGAACGAGCATACATTTAATTCAAACTTACTCATAAAATTACAAGATTACAGTTGGTATTTTCTGCTTGGTTATTTTTTCTTCGCAGTTATCGCACACCTATTTAATTTTGCTGTTCCTTTTAACTCAGGACTTATAGGGGTGCTGCTTGTTTTATTTCTCACCTTATTAAAACTTTTATTAATAGCAGAACAATTTCGCAAAATTAAATTAGTTAGATTGACATACATCGCATATTTATTACTCTTCATGATACTTATTACTATATTAGTTAGGTCCTTTTTATGAAAACTGCTATTTTTTCAGACTTTGACGGTACTATCTCATTAAAAGATGTCGGTTATTCTTTATTTCATCATTTTTCAAATGGTAAAAATGATGAACTCCTCCCCGACTGGAAATCCGGTGTCATGTCAACACGAGATTGTCTCTTGGCAGAAGCAGCAATGGTAAACGCATCACCTGATGAAATATATAAGTTTATAGACACAATCGGTATAGACCCTGATTTTCCAAAATTGTTAACGATTTGCCAAGAGAAATCGATTCCTTTACAAATTTTATCTGATGGTTTGGATATATATATCAAGTATTTACTTGAAAAAGCAAACTTAACAAATCTTGATTTTTTAGCCAATCATGCAGAACTTGTGAACAATACAATTGAAATAACATTTGACCATGAGAATAAAAGATGTCAGCGATGCGGGATTTGCAAAGGTGAAATTATATCAGGTTTTAGAGAAAGTAAAGACGAACCATACCAGATAATTTTTATCGGAGATGGATATTCTGATATTTGTGCTGCCAAAGAAGCTGATATTTTATTTGCTAAAAAAGATTTAAAAGAATATTGTATAAAAGAAGATATTAATTTTATTTCATATACTCATTTTGATGAGATAGTATTAGAATTAAAACAAAGAAATATTTTATAGCAGTTTACTTGTTCAACGGAGATAGAGTTCAATGAAAGCAATTATAATGGCCGGCGGATTCGGCACTAGACTAAGACCTCTGACAATTAATACCCCAAAACCAATGGTACCGGTCGGCAATCTTCCGATAATGGAACACGTAGTATCTTTGCTTGTCAAACATAATATTACAGATATTACAGCACTTTTATATTTTCAGGCGGATAAAATAAAAAACTATTTTAAAGACGGTTCTGCTTTTGGTGTAACTATGCATTATGCAGTACCCGATGATGACTATGGAACTGCCGGAGCAGTCCGATATGCTGTTGGTGACCCAGATGAACCGGTTCTTATAATTTCGGGCGATTTAATAACAGATTTTAATTTATCCGAAGCTCTCGCATGGCATAATGAAAAAAAATCAGATGCGACCATTCTTCTTACCAGAGTTGAAAACCCTTTAGCGTATGGCATAGTAATAACCGATGATGCAGGAAAAATAGTTAGATTTTTAGAGAAACCTACATGGAGATCGGAAGAGCGTCGTGTAGGGAAAGAGTGTAGATCTCGGTGGTCGCCGTATCATTAAAAAAAAAAAAGAAAACAAAACAGAAAAAAGAAAAAAAAAAACAAATAAAGATAACTCATGACTGTACACGTCAGTGTTCTGATCTACATGCAATCTGTATCACATCTATTCTATGACTAA
>CALCCW010000039.1:0-2468 GCA_937900185.1 uncultured candidate division Zixibacteria bacterium
TTATCAACAACTTCTCTTTGAGCAAAGCTTACAGAGAAGCTCATTAATAAGAGAACAACAACTAACTTCATACTTTTCATGTATAGATTAACATCCTGTTTTCTTACTGATTCAAAGAATCAGCGGTCACGTACATATCCATATTTATAGAAGCCCAAAGGGCATCTTCATCAATATCTATTGTAGTAGATTGCATTCTGTTATTTACCCAATTATCAAATGCGATATTTTTTTGTTGTTTTGTAAGTGTCTGCATTATTTCTCGCTTTACACCAAGATAATCTTTTAACTCCGGTTCTATTTTATCAATTACATAAAATATGGAGTATTTTCTTTGTGTTACAACAGGTCCGCCGATAGCACCTACATCTGTTTTTTTTGCAAGGTCAAAAATTTCGGGGAAAAATTTACGTGTAATATATCCCAAATCTCCGCTGCTGCTTCTTTTACCACCGCGTTCTGTTATATCCATAGCGGTTTCTTTAAATTCTTTTAGGGAATTTATTTGTTTGGCTAATTTGCGTGCTTTTATTTCATCACTTAGAAGAATTTCATATACATGAATTTGTGCCGGCTTGGTGAATTCATCAGGATTATCGTCATAGTATTTACGAGCCATATTTTCATCTGGCACTATTTCACTTACGATAGAATCATTACGCATAATCTCAGCCATATTTAATTCTTTAAATAGCTTCAATTGGGCAATATAATTTTCATCATTATCAAAACCTTGTCGAACTGCTTCAAGTAATAAGATATCCATTTTTTTCAGTTCAAAAACAATAGTAGCCAAAGAGTCGTAATCATTAAAATTTGGACGAAATTGTAAAGGCACTTTTTGAAGTTGTGTCAGGTACTGGCTAAGTGTCATTTGACCGCCGTTTTTAATTGTAGCAAAAATTAGCTCTTTTTCATTTCGGTCTAATTGCGAAATATCAAAATCATTCTCAGGAAGAGTTTTTAATACTTGAGGGGGATACATTTGCTCGCGTTTATGCAATAAATATTGGCATGTTGAAGTATCTATTGTAATCGGGTATTTTACTTTAATATCGTTATAAAAAGCCTCTAAGGTTTTCATTGTTTTTCTTTGATTGATTTGACTTTTAATATTCTGTTTCATTGCATCAAAAGATGCTCGGTTTTCATTTGGAAGCTTATCAACTAATTTAACAATATGGTATCCAAATTTAGTTTTAAATGGTGGAGCAATTTCCCCCGGTTCCATTTGATAGACAGTTTCCTGGAATTTATCAATCATTGAACCCCACACAAAATATCCTAAATCACCTTTGTTTCGTTTTGCTTGCGGGTCAATAGAGTAATCAAAGGCAAGCTGCTCAAAGTTGTCACCTTTTTGAATTTTGTCAAACAGCATTTGAGCAGTATCTTTATCTGCGACCAAAATATGTGAAGCACGATACTTAAATTTGAGTCGATTATAGAATTCTTTTATTTCTACGTCGGTAGCTTTTGATTTATCAGAAATGAGTGCTTGATATATAGTTTCAAGTAAAAACTGATCTTTGTTGGCTAAAATAATTCTGTCGATTTCATCCATTTTATCAATACCTTTTTCATAGGCAGCTTGAATTAATAAACGGGTGACAATCATTGTATCTAATATTTCTCTGCGTTTGTTAAATTCATCCTGAGCGGTAGGAAATGTCAGACGGGTTCGTGCAAAATAGTCATTAAATTCAGAAGTGGTTAATTTGTATCCGCCGATGTCAGCAATAACTTTATCATCTGATTTTCCGCATCCGATAAAAACACTTATTGCTAAAGTGAAAAGAATAAGTCCAATAGCATATTTCTTCATATTATTTATATCCTCTTTCATGTTTACTTAACGTTTCTACTCAAAAGTAATTAAATTGTTCCGTACATTACAAGCTGTAAAGGTGAATATTATAAGAGATTAACAGGAGAATGCCAAGTTGTTTTTTAAGAAGGGGAAATGGTTATTCGTAGTCAGATTCCAGATAATCCTGTGTCATAGATTGACGGGTGAGGGTTTGAGAAAGCTTTTTAGTGAATTCTAAAGCAGAATTTTCACCATATACTTTCAGCATGTGGTTCATTGCGATTACTTCTGAAATAACAGTAATATTTTTACCGGGGGAGATAGGTACTTTAATAATAGGGATCTCAACTCCTAAAACAGTTGTTTTTTTATCTTCAATCCCAAGTCGTTCATAGTCTTTCGTCTCAGACCAGTAGGAAAGATTAACCTCAACTTCAATACGTTTTTGAAGTCTAATTGAACGGATACCAAATAACTCTTCAATATCAATAATACCGATTCCACGGATTTCCATATGATGTCCGAGCATTTCTGAGCCGGTACCAATGATAACATCTGAGGCTGTACGTGTAGATCGGAAGAGCGTCGTGTAGGGAAAGAGTGTAGATCTCGGTGGTCGCCGTATCATTAAAAAAAAAAAAAAAAATAAATGATACAA
>CALCCW010000040.1:0-17420 GCA_937900185.1 uncultured candidate division Zixibacteria bacterium
GTATTTCAACCGGAACTACCCCGCTCGGCATCTGCTATTGATAGTGCCGGTATCGCACACTACAATAGAATCCATGAAAAAGTTTTAAACCGTGGAATCTATCTGCCGCCGTCAGGCTATGAAGTCTGTTTTATCTCAGCAGCCCATCCTGAAAACATGCTCTCAAACGCAGCCAATACATTAGCAGGGATCATTCGACAGGAGGCTCACTCGTGGCACTAAATAATAGCAATTTTATCAAAGCATGTTATGGTAAAAATAACGGTTCAATTCCAATCTGGATTATGCGTCAGGCAGGACGGTACCTTCCCGAATATCTTGAAGTCCGTTCCAAAGCGACTTTCAAAGAACTCTGTCAATCTCCGGAACTCATTACAAAAGTTGTCAAACAGCCGATTGACCGTTTTAATCTTGATGCTGCTATTTTATTCTCTGACATCTTAACATTTTTAGACCCTTTGGGAGCATCGGTTTCATTCCCCGACCAAGGCGGTCCAAAAATTGCCGACCCGATTACAACACCGGATGATTTAAAAAAACTGAATGACTTTGATATTAAAAAAGAACTTTCATTTGCACTTAATGGAATCAAAGCAATTAAAAAAGCTCTCCCACAAACTCCATTGATTGGTTTTGCCGGCTCCCCTTTTACTATATCCTGCTATTTAATTGAAGGACAAGGATCAAAATCATTTGATAAACCAAAAAAGTTTATACACACCTATCGTGATGCCGCCATTCAGCTTTTTGATTTACTGGCAGATATTACAGGAAGATATCTAAATGAACAAATAGATGCCGGTGCTGACTGTGTGCAGTTATTTGGAAGTTGGGATGGTATCTTATCTCGTGATGATTTTTATCAATTTACCGTAAAACCTGCCAACAAAATTTTCGGGCTATTAAAAAATAAAAACGTTCCCCGTATTATGTTTGTCAACAATCTCTCACCGTATCTTGATTTAGTAAATGAAATTGACTGCGAAGTTGTCGGAGTAGATTACCGCATGGATATAAACAAAGCTGCTTCGGTATTAAAGAATAAATCTGTACAGGGAAATTTAGACCCATCGGTATTATTTGGAACACCGGAACATGTACGTGAAAAAACTTTAGAGCAGTTACAAAAATTTGACAATTTAGACAGATTAATCTTTAACTTAGGTCATGGTATTCAACCAAAAACACCAATAGAATCGGTGCAAGCCGTTGTGGAAACAGTACAAAACTTCAGGTAAACTTATGAATAATCCAAAACAAGCAACTTCAATACCTATTGAACTCTTAAGAAAATATGATCGCCCGGGACCCCGCTACACAAGTTATCCCACTGCTCCGGTTTGGTCAAACGAAGTCGGTACAGACTCATATATTCAGGCTCTAAAAAATGCATCAACTCGAAAAGATGAACCTTTTGCTGTTTATTGTCATATCCCATTTTGTGAACGTCGCTGTTTTTATTGCGGATGCAACACTGTTATTACAAACAGTTCCAAAAAAGTGCGATTGTATCTCAATACTTTAAAAAATGAGATCGAAAACACAGCCAAATATTTGAACAAACGAAAAAATGTCAATCAATTACATTTTGGCGGTGGCACTCCAACATATTTAACAATTGAACAATTTAATGAAATTTTAGATACTCTTGAAAATAATTTTATCTTTACCGATAATTGCGAAAAATCAATAGAGATAGATCCAAGAGTTACAACAAATGAACAAATTGAAGCACTGGTAAATCGTGGCTTTAATAGAATTTCATTAGGTGTACAGGATTTTGACAACAACGTACAAATTGCAATCGGAAGAATACAGTCGTATGATTTAGTCAAAGAAAAAGTTGATTTCTGCAAATCTCTCAATTTTGAAGGTGTCAATATTGATTTAATTTATGGGCTCCCTAAACAATCCCTTGAAAGTTTTAGAGAAACTCTCACCAAAGCAATTTCACTACGACCGGACAGAGTAGCACTTTACAGTTTTGCATACCTCCCTTCTGTAAAAGCAAATCAAATGAAAATAGTTGAATCTGAACTCCCCGTAACAGAAGATAAATATAAACTTTTTGCTCTTGCCATTGAAATGTTCACCGAAGCAGGTTATTTACAAATTGGCATGGACCATTTTGCCTTGCCTGATGATGAACTCTCTATCGCTCAAAACGACGGAAGACTCCATCGAAACTTCATGGGTTACACAGTACAGGCTTCCCCTGAAATGGTTGGATTGGGTATGTCGTCCATTGGGTATATTGACAATTCATTTTTCCAATCATATCCTATGCTTTCAAAATATAACGAAGCAATTGAAAACTCAGAGTTTGCTGTTTTTAAAGGAATGCAATTAAGTCAGGATGACCTTATTCGCCAGTATGTTATTAGTTCGCTCATGTGTAATTTTCACTTGAGTTTTGATGAGTTCCAAAAAAAGTTTGAGGTTCGTTATCATGACTATTTCCATAAAGAACATAAAGAACTTTCAGAGTTCTTCGTCGATAATTTCTTAGATGCACCAAACGGCGGCTTAAAAATAACATCGGTCGGTCGAACATTTATACGAAACATAGCTATGGTTTTTGATGCGTATCTTAACAAAAACAGTGACGGAAAAAAGCCAACATTCTCAAGAACAATTTAAGAAGGTCATATGTCAAACAGTGAATCTGATAAAATATGTGTCATATTATTGGGAATGGGTGGACCAAATTCTCTTGATGACATACAACCTTTTATATATAATATTTTTTCTGACCGTAAGATTATTCAATTACCGGGTGGTGCATTCTTTCAAAAACCATTCGCAAAACTTATCAGTCAATTACGTTATAAAAAAGTTCAGCATAATTATAGCCTTATAGGTGGTTCTTCACCTCTATTACGATGGACAGAATCTCAAAAGGAACATCTGGAATTTATCATTTCACCTATCATTTCTCCATTTGATATTTTTATAGGTATGAGATATTTCAAACCGACTATTGAAGAAGCAGTGTGTAAAGCGGCAAAAGCAAATTTCAATAAAATTATCTTTCTCCCTATGTATCCGCAATATTGTAAAGCGACAACAGGCTCATCATTTTCAGAAGCACATAGAGTATTAAAAAAACATCCCAACATTAAAGCCTCTTTCATTCACGACTTCCATTCTAATCAAGCATATCTCAAATTGCTGAAATCATATATTGACAATAATATTCAAAAGGGCGAAACTCTGCTTTTTTCAGCTCATTCAATTCCTCAAAAATTCGTTGATGATGGCGACCCCTATGTCTCACAAGTTGAATTCACAGCCCAACATGCTGCCGGTAACCGTGAATATTTTTTATCATATCAAAGTAGAACAGGTCCGGTAAAATGGGTTGGACCTGACACGATTGATGAAACCAAGCGGTTAATTATTGACGGGAAAAAAATATTCATTGTCCCTATTAGTTTTGTCTGTGATCATATAGAAACACTGTTTGAAATTGATATAGAATTAAAAGAACTTGTCGGTAATAGTGACAATATTCGTCGTATGCCGATGTTTAACGATGACCGCAGCTTTGGCACACTTTTAGCCAACATAATATTGGAGCATCTCAATGACTCAAAATAAATATGATGTCGCCATTATTGGCGGAGGAATCTCTGGACTATCTGCTCTACATTTTTTAAAACATAAAAAACCCTCCTATACAGTTAAATTATTTGAGGCTGACTCGAGACTTGGCGGAACAATAGGCACTGACCATATAGACGGCTTTTCTTTAGATTGGGGACCTAATGGGTTCTTAGACAGAGAACCTCTTACTTTACAAATGGTCGATCAAATTAACTTAACAAATTCCTTAGAACGTGCAAACGATAACGTAGAGAACAGATTTATCCTACGGGCAGGAAAACTCCGCCCGGTACCAATGTCCCCCCCTAAATTTATAACTTCCGACATTCTACCTATTTCGGGTAGATTACGAGTCATGATGGAACCTTTTGCCAAAGCACGTCCTGCTGACATTGATGAATCAGTATACGATTTTGTGAAACGACGTATAGGTGTACAAGCAGCAGATTATTTGGTACAACCAATGGTCTCCGGTGTATATGGCGGAGTTGCTGACAGACTGTCTTTGCAGTCCTGTTTTCCGATTATGCGTGAGATGGAAGATGAATACGGCTCTTTATTTAAGGCAATGATTCACAAAGCTAAAAAAGCTAAAGCTGAAAAGAAAAAATCAGGCTCTCCAAGCGGACCGGGAGGATGGCTGACATCATTTACCGGCGGACTCTCAAAAATTATTGAACAATTTCAAGAAAAATATCAAAATGATATTATGTGTAATCAGACCGCAATAAAAATAATAAAAACAGATAAGCTATATAAGATAACATTTGAAAACGGCAATGAAGTCTTTGCACATAAAGTTATCGTAGCCACCCCGACATATAAAGCTGCTGACTTAGTCTCAGAATTATCTCAATCACTCGCCCAAACATTTAACTCTATCCCCTATGCACCTATTTCTGTTATTTGCTTAGGCTACAAAAAAGAAAATATAACTCATAACTTAGACGGTTTTGGATTTTTAGTACCCAAAAAAGAAAACCTCAAAATTTTAGGTTCAATCTGGACATCATCTATTTTTTCTCATAGAGCCCCAAACGGCATGGTGCAGTTTAGGACAATGGTTGGTGGAGACGGTGACCATGAATCCATAAATCTTTCCGATGACGCTCTTTTAGATGCTGTTCAGGCAAACTTGGATGCAATAGTAGGCATAAACGGTAAACCTACTTTGACAAAAATTTACCGATGGTCTCGAGGTATCCCTCAGTTTAAAATCGGACATGCTAAAATTATGGATAAATTAGAAAAAGAGCTGACCCAGCAGGGCAATTTATTTATAACCGGTAATGCATATTACGGAATCAGTTTGAACGACTGCATTAAACAATCTTATAAAGTTGTCGAACAAATTTAAAAACTAATAGATGTAATTATTAACACGACTCCAAAAGCTATAGTTGTTCTCATGCAAATAATGTGTATGTATTATTCTTTCTGGAGCTCTTTCACAACCATACAGGTAATGTCAAATGCAAACATAGATATACCCTCATACTCTGCTTCTTCGTTAAATTTTGTAACAATTCCGCATAGTTCTTCCATTCTATCATCTTCAACAGGAAATTGAACAGCACTATTATTCCCCGGCCAAACATCAGTTCCCATGCGAGGTCGGTATCCGGCTGACTGCCCCTTAATTTCATCCCATCTCACATAGTTTTCAATTTTTTCAGATTTTAACAAATCCATAACCTCATCGGTCTTACCTTCAAAAAAATACATAAAAACCATTTTCATTATCTTACCTCCTCAATATGATTATTTTTTCGTCCTTCAAAAATAGAATAAAGTACAGGAATTAACACCAGCGTCACAACAGTTGACACCAACATACCGCCTATAACAGTTATTCCAAGCGGTCGCCACATCTCAGCTCCTTCGTTTCTGCTCAGAGCCATCGGAAGCATTCCGAGCATCGTTGTTAAAGCAGTCATAAGAATAGGTCGTAATCTATGCTTACCGCCAAGGATAACAGCATCTAACATACTAAGTCCCCTCTTTCTCAGAATATTCGTATAATCAATTAGTACAATGGCATTTTTTACTACAATACCAACGAGAATAATCAAACCAATAAAAGACATGATGCTCAAAGTGGTTTGAGTGATAAAAAACGCCCAAATAACTCCCACAAAAGAAAATGGTATTGAAAACATAATTATAAACGGATCAAGCAGCGACTCAAACTGAGATGCCATCACCATATAAACTAATACCATACTAAGCATTAACAATAAAAATAAATTTTGAAAATTTTCCTTTTGTTCTTTAACAGAACCACCAAAAGTGACATCAATCCCTTCAGGAATTTCGAGCTTATCTATTTCTGCTGCAATATCAGCAGCAACATCACCAAGAGGACGTTTATATAAATCTGCTGATACTTTTATGATACGTTCTCTGTCCTTACGTTCAATCTCAGTCGGACTTATCCCCTCATCAATTGTCGCCAAGTTGCCCAGTCGAACAGTTTTGCCGGTACGGGTCATTACAATCATATTCTTGATATCTTCAATTGAATTTCTCTGCTGTTCTTTGGCTCTGACGAACACTTCAAACTCATCCCCGCCTTCACGATACTTGGTTGCTTCCATACCAAAGACCTGAGTTCTCAGTGCCAATGCCACATCGGTAACGTTGGTTCCTAACAAAGAGGCTTTTTCTCTGTCTATATTCACTAAGAACTCCGGTTTCCCTAAAGGTCTTGATACTTTCGCATCTTTGGCACCGGGTGTATTTTTCACAATTGCAAGAATCTTAGCAGCAAGAGCATTGGTTTGTTTTATATTATGTCCGATAATTTCGATAGTAATTGGTTTATCACCACCAAACAAGATATTCGCAATAGGATCACCCGCATCAATACGTACTTTCAAAATTCCGGGAATAGTCGCTATATACTTTCTGACAACTTCGGCAACATCTTTAGTTGACCTATCTCGAAACTTCAGTTCAACAAGTTTAGCTCCCACTATGCCGATATAAGAACCCGCCCCTCTTCCCATAGCCACAGAAGATGCTCTAGTTGATTGACCTACTTGGCTAAAAACATCTTTCGCTTCAGGGATACTGTCTTGAAGCATTTGTTTTAACTCGCTTGCGACTGTTGCAGTTTTTTCCATTCGTGTTCCGGGAGCCATTTCAAATGTGACTTGTAAATCTCCCGTATCTCCCTCAGGAATAAACTCAGTTGATATAAAGGGAATCAACCCAAACGACCCCACAAATATAGCTGTAATAATCAATAGAGTTTTCTTCTTGTTTTGCAATACCAACAAAAGAATAGAACTGTATTTAGACTCCAATAATTCAAACCATCGTTCACTGGTCTTAAAGACACGCTGTAATAATTTATTTTTGGTACCGGTATCTTCTGTCCGTTTTTTAAGAAACCTTGAAGCAAGAGCCGGAGTAAGAGTAAGAGACGCAAAAAGAGACCCAAGAATAGTTATAATCACCGTTGCGGCAAGCTGCTTGAACATAATACCTACAAGACCGGTAGCAAAAAGCATCGGTGCAAATACGACAACAATACTTAACGATGACGCCATCACTGCCAGCCCAACTTCAGAAGCACCATATTTAGCAGCTTCCCTCGGACGTGACCCTCCTTCTATATGTCTGGTTATGTTTTCAAGAATAACAATGGCATCATCTACAACTATCCCTATAGCAATCGCAAGACTCATCATAGATATCATGTTTATTGTATAATCTAAGAGGAAAAACATAAAAAATGCTATAATCAAAGAAAAAGGTATAGAAAGAGCAATTATCATACTACTCCTGAACCGTCTTAAGAATGCGAGGATGACAAAGATAACAACAATACCGCCCACTACAACAGCCTCACTAAGGTTATTCAATGATCGTGTAATAAAAACTGAGCTATCAAAAAATTCGATAAACTTTATATCTTTAGGTAATTGTTTTTTTAATTCTTCTATTTTCTTACGGACTCTATTTGCTACATCAACAGTATTCGCTCCTGATTGCTTCTGTATCATAAAGACCAGTCCGCTCACACCGTTTGCTTTGACATCCATTGTCATCTCTTTAAAGTCATCAGAGACATCAGCAACATCACGAAGATGAATCGGAGTACCTCGGTCTACGCCAATAATAATATCTTTGATTTGTTCAGGAGTATCAAACTCTCCCGGCACCCGAATACTGTATTCTGTATTATTCATCTTAATAGTACCGGCTGGTAAATCAAGATTCTCTTTATCAATAATATCAAGCACAGCATTGATATTAAGGTTATATGCTTCTATACGTTCAGGGTCAAAATCAACACGAATTTGTCTTACCATTCCCCCCTCTATCTGAGTCGTTCCCACCCCGGGAACTCTCTTAAGAGGGTCAGCAATTTTGTTGTCAACAAGATGATACAGACCCTCGTTATTCTCCGTAGCTGTTACCCCATACACAAAGACAGAAAACTGAGCTGTGTTGAGCTTGAATATAATAGGGTCTTCCGCATCATCCGGCAAATCAGCTTTTACAAGTTCAAGTTTGTCACGAATATCATTTGATGCTTCATCAAGATTAGCATCCCACGTAAACTTAGCAGTTATCAATGATATATTATCACGAGAAACAGAAGATATCTCATCAAGATTGTTAACTGTACTTATGAAATCTTCAATTTTTTTGGATACTTTAGACTCAACATCTTCCGCACTGGCACCGGGATACACCGTTACAATACTGATTGCAGGTATTTCAATCTCGGGCAAAAGATCAATCGGTAAGTTCACCAAGGATGCAATTCCCAAAATGAGAACTGCCAAAAAAATCATGATAACAGTAACAAATCTGTTAACGGCAAAATTCGGTAGTTTCATTTAGTTACCTCCGGCGATACAATTTGTATGTTGGAACCGGTTTTAACTTTCATCTTACCGGAGGTTATTATCATATCCCCCTGCTTGAGACCGCTTTTAATCTCCACAAAATCCCCAAAGCTGTCCCCTTTGATTACATTTACACGAGCAGCTTTATTATTTTGCACCTTAAACACATAGAAGATTCCTACACCCTCCTGTTTG
Source organism: uncultured candidate division Zixibacteria bacterium (assembly GCA_937900185.1). Classification (GTDB taxonomy): domain Bacteria; phylum Zixibacteria; class MSB-5A5; order GN15; family FEB-12; genus QQUK01. The sequence continues at coordinate 8,664 of CALCCW010000040.1, forward strand.
ATCAGTGCATCTCTATTTAAAAGCAATACATTCACAGCAGGTAATGAAATCTTTACAAACCCAAACATACCGGGTTTAATAATGCCCGAATTATTGGCAAACCGTATTTCAACATTTGCTGTTCTGGTCAACCTATTAATAGTTGGGGCAACTCTTGAAACCATTCCGACAAATTGTGTATCTGGGTAAGCATCCAATTTTAACATTGCTTCTTGACCAAGAGCAATCTTGTAGTATTGACTTTCGGATACAGCAACAATAACTTTCACCGTATCAATCTGCATCAACTCAATTATTGCCGGAGAACCGGCTTGACCGGGGAAAAGACTATAAACTTCACCGACATCTAAATATTTCTTTGTGATAACTCCATTAAAAGGGGTTCGAATCTGGGTACTGATTCGTACTTTTTCATAGCCGGCTTGTGCAGCTTCATAAGCAGCCTGCATCTGATCATACGCTTGCTGGGTTACTGTACCACTCTCTCGTAAAGTTATTATCCGTTCCCAGTCTTTTTTGACTGCATCGTATTTAGCACGTGCTTGAATAAGATTCTCACTTCCAAGTTCTGCCAATAGCGAATCTTTTTTTACAATATCACCAACATCACAATTTAATGCTACAATTCTCCCGGGAATCTCAGACCCAAGTGCTGCCCGTGACCAAGGTTCTACAGTTCCTGAATAATCTAAAACAGGTGTTACTGTTTGTTCTTCTACCTTAACCGTTGAAACAGGTATTTTATTTGCACTTGACGAATCTTTATCTGTAGCAGCATCTTTTGAAGATGTACACCCTATAGCAATTATCAATATTACAATCACCGTAATTGTCAGGATGAATAATCTGTTTTTATAAATTATCATGAACCTATTCCTTATGTTCTGATATAGATGTTTGTAAGTTAACTATAGCTTTTTTCAAGTTTGCTTTAGACTGGATAGAGACAATTTTTGCCTGAGTTAAAGCTGTTTGTGCATCTAATAAATCTGAATTAGTCATTACACCGGCTTTATAATTAGTTGAACTTACTCTAAAATTTTCATCAGCTTGAATCACAGCAAGATTCGCAATATCAACCTCCTGTAAAGCTTCCTGAACATAGAGATATGCCTGACGAACCTCAAGGGTGATATAGTCAGCTAACTGCGATTTAAACTCTGATAATTGTCTTTTTTGAGCTTCCACTTTTTGAATCTCATGATGTCGCTGTCCCCAACTGAACAGATCAAGAGTCGCAACCAAATTTATATTCCAACTGGAGTAAAACTCTGGAGCATATTCACGATTAGGTCTGTTCCAATCATAATTTGCAACGAGAGCAACCTGCGGCAAGTAGGCAGCTTTCTTAATAGCTTTTAGTTTGCCAAGTGCTTTAACATTGTAATCCAATGCTTGGAAGTCTGGTCGGTTGGCTTTTGCTGTCTGAAATAATGAATCAAGAGTCGGGAGTTGAATCTCTTCAATAGATATTTTCTCGGTAGGTACAATTATTGTGTTTTGATCAATAACTAAAAGGTTACACAGAACCGCATTCGCAAGACGAACACCATTTCTCACTTTTATATTTTTTAACCGAACATTAGAAAGTGCAAGTTCAGCCCGAAGCAGATCATTTTTGATAACCATGCCAGCTTTAAGTAAATTTTTCAAATCGGTAACGTGGGATTCTAATTGCTTGATAGCTTCTTCTGTTACTTTCATAAATTCTTGTGTACTCAATAAATCCCAGTACGCTTGAGTTACCTGTTGACGGACAGTTTCTTTTGTCCTTTGTTTGAGTAATTTTGCACTTAATCTTTGGTACTTTGTTATTTTCAGATTATTTCTAAGTTTAAATCCGGTAAATATAGGCTGTTGAAGAGACAGATTGATTTTATAGTTATCATCATCACCGACATATATCTTACCCGGACTGGAAGCACCGGATAATCCTGATAAAGTAGCAGGATCAAGATAACCATTCTGTACTAAATTCTCAAAGGGAGCTTGAAGCGGTTCAAAAATACTTCCAAATGCTGAGGCATCAAGATAAGGAATTTCATCTAATCTCGTATACGTCGCTTGTGCTTTCAGTTTTGGCAAAAAATTTGTGCGTGCTGATTTTACACCGGCATCTGCTTCATCTATCTTATAGTTTGCAATGGCAATATCGTGATTGTTTTTTAAAGCCAAATTAATTGATTGGCTTAAATCGATAGAAAGTGTATCTGCCAAACTGGTAGAAAAAGAAAGCAAAAAACAAAAGCAAAAAACAATCGGAATTAATAACAGAAAATCTCTATTAATAATTTTCATTGTAGGATTCTTTTTCCCAATATTATTTTTCATTTATTTTTTCCCTTCCTATACCGTTCATTATAAGTATAATCAAAAAATCGACATACTCTTTAAATGGTATTCCGCAAGTTTCAGTAGCCCAAGAAAATTCCATTGATTTTAAAGAGATAACTATAGTATGAGCTGTCAATTCAACTTGCTCTACTTTAAGTTCGCCTGTTCGATTCCCTTCTTCAAGGATTTCTTTTATAAACTCTTTTTCATGAGCTATAAATTCAGCTCGGGCAGACTCAACATAGGGGTAATATTCAATAAAGGTTTCCCGAGTCACTCTGTAATAATTGACTAAATCGTGAAAGTTCGTAATTTTAGTCAACAAATATGCTCTGAGTTTCTCAACTACTGAGGGTGCTGCGTCAACTGCTTTGCTCACCGCAACCCAAAGTTGAGTCGATTCAGCTTTTACAACTTGGTCAAAAACTTCCTCTTTACTTTCGAAATACTTGTAAATTGTTGCCTTTGAGACAGATGCCTTTTTAGCAATCTCATCCATCGTAACTTTTTTTAAGCTATATTGGGCAAACAATAGTGCTGCTGCTTTTAAAATATCTGACTTTTTACTCATATTATAATCCTTAATTTAATATACTCACTATACTATATCGGTTTTTTGGTTCATTTTGTCAAGAATTATTTTACTTATTTTATAAAAATAAAAAATTATTGTAAAATTACTGACTTACAGCATTATAGAATAAGCATTTTTGCATTATATTTTTAGATTAGAAAAAGAGAGTTTTTTGTATACAACAGCGGATATTAGTCTACTGAACAAATATAAAGAACATAGAATTAAAGCAACAAAGCCGTTTAATAAACAGCTACTTAGATATGAATTGACACAAGGAGATTCTTACTACTGGGAGATAAGAGAAACTCATCCCCCAGTAGTAATTATTCTCTATACTATGAAAATAACTATGGTTCTTATTGGCTTAACCTAACCCATCTCCCATACTGTCAGGATCACCTTCTGGACTATCATTACCGTCAATTGGATCACCGGGTATTGCTTTACCGTATCCATCTCCGGCACTTCCGGGGTCGCCGTCAGTATTACCTAAGGTATCAACAGCTGGAGTACCCGGAGCTTGATTAATGCCCCTTTCGACATCCGGCGAGACAATAGAATTGCCGGAACTGCAACCAATAAGAGACATTGTAAAAATCAACGCAAATAAAAGGATAATCTTTTTCATTTTTTCACCTCCTTCCGATAGTAGTGAAATTATTTGTATTGCATTCACCTATTACATCAAGTAATAGAATTAATTTTCTATAGAACAGCTTGTAATCTAACTATTATTGATATTTAGCCATCCAAACCAGGATCGATTGTAGGAACACCACCTTTTACACAGCGTTTATATGAACAGTGGCATGGACCATACGGCGGACAAACATATCTACCTACACAGTCTTCATAAATCAAAATCAAATTTGGATCTTTAGGACATATTCCCCCGTACATTGGTACTGGAGGATAACCTAATTCACAACCACATGCGGCAACCTCCTGAGGCATCATTACTGCTATACCAACACCTAAAATAATTGCCAACAATAAAGATACTGGAATAAAAAGAATTTTTTTCATACAAATCCCTTTCGATAAGTTAAAAGTTTCTACTTTAAAGCTGTTCTATAAATTTTTTATTTAATAAATCAGTATAACCGGAGCATATTATTTTTAGCGTTCCATCTTCATTGGTAGTAAAAATAGTTGGATATGAATCAATCGAATACTTTATCAAGAATTCATATGGGATACGATATACTTGATAATCATAATTCTCATAAAAATATTTAGGTTCTGATGATAAAAGTATGAGTTGAAAGCCATCGGGAACCATTCTGTTATTACCGAGAGCATTCATAAGGTCCATACATGCTTCACAACCGTTTGAGACAACACCTATAAATGTTTTTTTACCTTGTATCAATGATTCAATATCAACTGAGTTATTTTGTTCGTCAAAAACTTCACATTTTGGGAATGATTCACCAAGATGCAGTGTCGTATTGTTTTTTATATCTTCAGGTGATAAAGTTTTAGCGTGTACCCATTTTACAATACCAAAATTCGTCGCAATAAACAAACCCGCTGTAACACCAATTATGATTACAACAATAGAAACAAATGATTTAATAAGAAAACTCTTACTAACGATTGATTGTTTTTCTTCCATCAACGTACCTCCAAAGCTTTTCAACTATTATTTAACTTTAATAAACATTTATATTTACATAATCATTTAAGTTATAAAAAACTTACAAAAAAAAATTTTATTGTTAATTTTATTAATAAATGACTATTATGAGGAGTAACATTAAAACATAATGGACTGACAACTTGAAAAAACTTTGGGAACAAGCAGTTAAGGGGGATAAAAATGCTGAAGAAAAGATTTTTTCTTATCTTCGTGAAAGATTTACCGTCATTGCCGGATTTAGTATGTGTGACGATGATGCAAAAGATATTGCACATGATGCGTGTATGGCTGTATTTAAGGGGTATAAAACGCTTGGAAGCCCATACCAGTACAATGGTTGGGCTCAAAAAATATTAAAAAATAAAATCGCAAACTATTTTAATAGAAAATCGTTAGAGAAAGAAACTCTTTCAAAAAAAGATGCTTTGAATATTGGGAATTTATATGCTGTCTCTCATATAGATCATGAAATTATTCTAACATTAGAAAGTTGTTTGAAAAAACTACAAATACAACATCCCCGATATGCATTGGCATTAGAACTAATACAGTCAGGATATACTACCGATGAAGTATGTAAGAGAATGGATATAACAAAAAATAATTTATATGTTATATTAAATAGAGGTCGAAAGCTATTACGAGATTGTATTTTTAACGGAGAAGTCAAAGAATGAAAATCACTTGCTGTGACAAAGAAAAAGGTTTACTGCTTCATGCCTATGAGCTAAATATACTATCTGAAGAAGAAAAAGATATATTTGAAACACATCTATTAGAATGCGAATACTGTATTCAGCAAGTAAAAGAATTTGCCCCTCGCGGAATTTTATTGAGTACATCCCCAAAGTTAAAAAGTATTTTACAGACAACTGAAATAGCAGAAAAATCATTCTTTCGTAGAATACAGCAATATGTTTGGTCTGATAAATTACCAATAATTTTTCGACCTGCATTACTGATTGTAATAATACTGCTGATGAGTTATCCGACATATCTCGGTCTTTCTCACAAAAAAAACAACTATCCTTCTGTATTGCAAGAGATTGGATTGATACAAACTAGATCATCAGATGATAATAATATTTTTATCATAGATAAAAATAAAGAAACAATTCTATCATTTCTCATATCTCCAAAAAACGAACAATCAAAATTATCAATTAAATTAAAAAATTCAGATTCATATATTATCTATAAAAATGATAACTTTTCCGGTCTTGACTCTTTTGGAGTAGGACATTTGCTTATACCCCATAAATTACTGCAAAACGGTTTATATGAATTGTCAGTTAATTCAAATGATACAATATATCAATTTTATTTTAATGTTAAAATCCGGTAAAGAAGTTACTTTGTATTACCTTCAATGATAAATCCACTCCATAATAATGGATGACCGGAATTATATGTTTCCCTTGATTCTTTTAATAATTCCAACGATGCCTTTCGTAAGGACTTTGCTTTGGAAAATCTTTTATTTATCCAGTTATTATAAAAACGTGGAATCAAATTCGCACAAAGTTGGTCGGGAACTTTCCATAAGCTCATAAGAATAGATTCAGCACCGGCTTGGTGGAAAGCTCTTCGTAAGCCAAAAACACCTTCTCCACTCAACGATTCCCCGATAGCAGTTTCACAAGCTGACAAAGTAACCAATTTAGTACCAAATAAATCTAATCTGGCAATCTCAAACCCGGATAATATTCCATCATTAGCAGCATCATTTATAACATCTTGTTTATCAAAAAGTTTATTTGCTCCAGATAGTGCCAAGCCTGAATAGAGTAACAATTTCTGATAGTTACTTGCCCGTTTAATATCTTTATAGGTACAGATAAAACCATGTGTTGCAAAATGGACTATATCTTTGTTTTTTATACGTCCCTTGACTATATCTTCTGATGCAAATTCTCCGGAATACAAACTTATTGAGCCTTTTGAAATAACAGTATCAATCAAAGATATTATAGATGAAGCCTCTTGTGAAGTAAACGGCAAATCTTGAAATTTATGCTGTAAACATACATTATTTCTGAGTACATCAACAAGATTTGTTGTGGAATCATCACGAGAAACTAATAATTGTTCAGTTGTATTATTATTAAAATCAGGATTATAGAATATTGTAATTGATGATGGTCGAGAATTTTCTTCATCGTATGTAAGAATATCACGTCCTGAAGAGATATAACTTATTTGATACTCTTCAATCATATATGTACTATCAGTAGAAGGTAATATATCAAATGGCAGAAGATTGAGTAATCCATCCGTTGCCAAATAAATATCTTTTTTGGGTTCAATCAATTCTTTAACCGGTTCAATCAGTTTTTGATATAATTTTTTTGTTTTTTCTTTTAGCTGTTGCTCTAAAAAATGACTTTTGAGTGTGTATACATCTAATTGATTAGTTTGAAGTGAAGTTCGAACTTCTTCAATCAAAGAATCAATTTCAGATGCTGCCCCTAAATCTAACATTTGTAATGTATCTTGACTATCAAGTACAAATAAAGCATAGTGAGCATCTTGAAATCGATTATACGCGGACTCTTTAGAATCAAAAAGGTAAGGATCAAAAAGAGCATACTCTAATAGAATTGTATTTTTTGAAAGTTTTTCTTGAACATCTTTTACTTGTATCTTTTGTAACGTAAAAATATTAGAATAATCAGAACATGACGAACTCAGTTTAAATTCTAAACTGTTTTTTTTATCAATGAGAGATTTGAGCTCTTGATTTCTTACATCCAACGAATCAATATTTTGAGTCGCATAAGTCATAGAGGTAATTTCTTCGGCTATAACTGTCAATTGGTCATAAATTGCTTTTACCGAATCATCTGTTGAGCATAATCCTAATTTATTCTCAGATGTTAATGCTTCAAGAGCTGCAAATTTACCACGCAGCAACATAGTATATGCAAATTCTTTAATCTCTTGGTTCTGTGAAATGAACGCGAGTGAATTCATACCATCCATAAGAATTGGATGAACGGCTAAATATCTGATTTTTTGTTCAGCCGAAGAATATGAATAAACTGATTCTAAAAATGCGTTTCTGTAATAAAGTAATTCTTTATACATTGCCAAGCTTTTTTCATATTCTTTTTTTGAGCCATATAACACAGCTAAAAAACTTCTCACTGCTGAAATTAGTGGACTTTGAGGAAAAAAATGTTTGGAAAATATATCTTCTGCCGCAAGATAATGTTGTTCTGCTTCGTCATTAAAACCCAAAGCGTATGATACCATACCACTAACTAATTGGTAATTCCCATATTCCAAATTGTCCGCACCATAATATTCTAAAATATCAGATTTTATTGAAGTCAATAATTCATACGCTTCTTTATATTTTTTAGACATTTGATACGCATAGGCAAGATACTGGGCAGACAGAATATAACCGCTACCCTTCGTTTTATTATTATTTTCAAAATATTTTCGATATTCCTGAAAGAGTGTAATACCTTTATCATACTCTTCCAATGTTATGTATATAACTGCCAAATCATATTTTGTCTTCATTACTTGTTCAGAATTTTCTCCAAAAAGTTTTGATAGGATACGGGCACATTCCTTTCCACTTTCTACCGCTTTATCATAAATTCTCATATCTAAAAACAAACTGCTTTTACTGCTTAATAAAAACGTATATTGAATAGATTCTTTTCCAAAGGCACCAAGAATAATGTCTTCAGCTTGTCTAAATTTCTCAGCAGCTTCTTTATATTTATAATTATTTTGATTAGATTGTGCTAATTTTAAGAGGCAATAACTAAGCATTGGATGAGTGGGTCTTAAAACAGGTGTAAGAGTTTTTAGTGCTTTTTGAGCGTAAACTTCTAACAGTTTATTTTCTCTCTTATCAAAATAAAGATCAGCATATAAAAGATAAATATCAGCCTTTGATAAAGCATCAAGTTTGTTCTCGGCAATTATAATCGCTTGTTGAAAAATTGAATCAGCTAGTTGAAAATTACCTGTCAATTGTTCAAAAAAACCTTTATTTAGAAGATATTTATACCTTAAATAATCAGAGATTTGAGGTTTTGGCAACATTATTGAATCACATTGTAATTCATAATAATGTGCTGTTTGCAAATCCGAATAAACCCATGAATGATATATCAAAGTAACTAATGGATATAACTGCCAATATGATTCTAAAGATCCGATTGATTTATAAATTTCCAGAGAT
>CALCCW010000041.1:0-2524 GCA_937900185.1 uncultured candidate division Zixibacteria bacterium
ATTTGTATAGTAATTTTATTAAAAATAATATTATGTTTACTACTGATTAGGCTTTCTCAAATCAAAGATTTTTCACAGGTCTTGATTATAATTACAAGATTTTCATTTTGATTTATTCGTATATCTCCTACAGTATTCTCCAAAATCTTTAACTAAGCCGGAGTAAACTTTTCTGAAGTTGGTGCGGTATTTGTTGAAGTGAGGGAGTGAGACTTCTTTCATCCAAAACACTACAATCTTCTCATCAGCTTGTAATTTGTACTGTTCGATTAAAATCTGTGGAATGTTTGGGTATAAAAACTTAAATGTTGTTACATGTACTGCTTTTCTTAGATTTCTATACTTCTTTGGAACATCATCTTTTTCTGTATATACCGGTACAAGTTTTTTTATAATTATAACCATTTTGTTGTTTCTTCTTACCCTAAGGGAACACCTATAGGGTGGGAGTATCGATTTCTACCCTCTATTTACACTTTCTATACTTATCTTGTTGAAAGACATAGAATTGAACGTTTTCTACCTCTTGGTATTAATAAGCTGGAAATTGAAAACGTCATAGAAATTGAAAATTCTCCATATTTAATTTACTAAAATCTATATTGATTAGACTCTTATCTATTTCTACTAAAGGAAACTTGACATGTATCGGTTCGTGAAACCTCTCTTTCATTTTCAGAATTGCATGCCCCACTTTTAGTTTGTCAATTGACTGTTTTTCTTCATCAGTCAAACTCATTGCTCTTTCCATAACTTCTATATCTTTCCCATTACCTAAATTAAAGCAAATCTTGGTTGTCGTATTTGCAAGAATCGAATTAGATATTTTGCTCGGTTCCTGATCAATGACTATAACAGATTCACCAAACTCCCTAATCATTCTGATAATCGTTTCTATGATGTTTTCTTCACCATGAATTGATTCTGATTTTCCTGATAGAATATGATGAGCCTCTTCGATGATGATTGCATGCTTAAAAGATTCTCTTTTTCCCTCATTTTTTCTGAAATGATATATCCATAACAAAAAACTCTCTACAAAAAATACTTTTTCTACTGTTGAGAGATTATCCATCTCAAATATTATTTTTTTGTCAAGCAACTCCTCAAGAGGTTGCTGTTTTCTGCCATTCATTACATCCCCTAAAAGACTTGGATAAGTTAAACTTGCTAAAGCCCTTTTTACTGAACTCATCCACAGAGATTCTCTGCCTCTGACAAACTCTTTTTTTAGGATTTTATCGAGTCCTATAAAAGTTGGATATTTTATCTTTCCCTCATATATACCGCAATTTTCATATAACTGGTTAATACCTTTTCTCAAAAAATATTCAACTCCATGTGACCCAAAAAAAGCTGATTTTATGACATCAATAAGCATCGCCATCCAATGCCGTGGCTCAACACCGGGTGGAGGAATAAGAGGATTAAACTTAAAGTTACTGTTTTTATCACCTAATCTGATGATTTCTATATCATCAAAACCTGAGAGTTGTCTTAAAGCTTTATAATTGCCTTTCCAGTCAAAGACTAAAAACGGTTTCTTGTGCCTGTTGAGTTCTTTGAGTATTTGAAAAGTTACGTTAGTTTTCCCTGTTCCTGTCATGCCGGCTATAAATATATGTTTTATAAACTCTTCTTCACGTAATCCAAACTCCGAATATCTATTATTAGGATAGATGACTTTTCCGAGATTATACTTACCTGTTAATTTTTCTTTGTTTGGAGGTGGCAGTCTAATTGTTTTCTTAAAGTCAATATGAGCTTTTTGATCAGCAATCAGTCTAATAATATCTTTATTATTGTAAAATGATTTTTCATCTTTGGAAAGTAGTTGTAGATACCAAAGAGCTTCTGTTTTATTACCTAAAAGAGGTTCAAGTTTCTGTAATAGCTCCTTTATCTCATCATAGTTTGTCATTTTGTATGATTGACTTTGTATTTAATTGAGAGTTTGGAAAAAGTATCGGATTGAGATATGATTTGTATTGATAGTTTCCACTGAATACTTTAGCTAATCTCTCTTGTGCTGTTTTAATGTATTTTGATTCCTTTTCTATCCCGATACATTTTCTTTTATGAAGAAGCGATGCAACAGCAGTAGTTCCCGAACCGATAAAGGGGTCGACTACAATATCGCCTTTGTTTGACAAAGCAAGAATCAATCTTTCCACAAGTCCAACTGGATACTGACATGGATGTGAACTCTTTTCTATATGGAAATTGTTTACAAGAGGAATGTCCCAAACGTCACCAGGGAGATCGGAAGAGCACACGTCTGAACTCCAGTCACACTGATATATCTCGTATGCCGTCTTCTGCTTGAAAAAAAAAAAAAAGATACAACAAAAAAAAAAAAAAAAATCTTCCATTGACCCCACTAAACTATGTCTGTCTTCTCAATCCTATTTCGTCCTTTACGTCATTCATTATATGTTGCCCCTCCTGTCTCCTATATCCCCAACACTGACGCGTCGGTTCTACCCTACACCGAACCACCTCAGCACAGTGTGTTGTCGACTGC
>CALCCW010000042.1:0-2807 GCA_937900185.1 uncultured candidate division Zixibacteria bacterium
GGTGCTTCATTATGTGTCTTCTTTAGAAGTTTCTTTCTTTTCTTCTGTTTTTTGTTCTTTCTTTTTTTTTTTAATGATACGGCGACCACCGAGATCTACACTCTTTCCCTACACGACGCTCTTCCGATCTGGCGGTTTTATTCGTCTGCCGGTATTGTCTCTCCTGATAAAAACGGTCGAATACTGATTCCATCGCATTTAGTTACAGAAGCTCAATTACAAAAAGAACTTTTGGTTATCGGCGTAAACAGTTGGATAGAGATTTGGGATCCTATTCGGTATCAGAATTACCTTGAACAGTATTCAGGCAGTTACGAAGATGTTGCCGAAAGACTGTTCTCCGGTGACGGAAATCAGGATGAATGAATATAGCCATCTTCCGGTAATGGTTAACGAGATTGTTTCTTTTCTTACTCTGCAAAAAGATGGTTCATATATAGATTTAACAGCAGGACTGGGCGGTCACCTGAAAGCGTTTTCTGCAAATTTATCACAAGACGCTAAGTTGTTTGGTACCGACCGAGATAGAGCTGCTGTTGAAATAGCAAGACAAAATTTAACAGATTGTCCCCAGCAGGTAGTGATTGCCGAAGTACCTTATTCTACAATAGATAAAATTCTGCCGGAGTTGTCTGTAAGTTCGTTTGATGGAATCCTTCTTGATTTAGGTCTATCATCGCTTCAAATCGATGATGCTGCCCGAGGGTTTTCATTTCAAGAAGACGGTCCTTTGGATATGCGGTTTGACCCGCAGCTATCAGGACGTACCGCCGGAGATTTGTTAAACGAAAGTAGTGAAAAAGAACTTACCGAAATTTTCTTTTCTTATGGAGAAGAAAAACAGGCACGAAGAATTGCAAAAGCAATTGTCAAGGAAAGACAGAAGGGTGTAATGGAAACAACAATGCAGTTAAAACAGATCATTGATTCTGTTATATTCCCTCCTTATCAGAAAAAAACTTTAGCCCGTATTTTTCAGTCTCTTCGTATTGCGTTAAATAGTGAACTTGATGAATTAAAAACTGTTCTGCCCAAATTAATACCGCTGTTAAACCAATCCGGTCGATTAGCGGTGTTAAGTTATCATTCTTTAGAAGATAGAATTGTAAAACGGTTTTTTCAGCAAATGCACAAAGGTTGTGTCTGCCCGCCTGAATTTGCCGTTTGTGTCTGCGGCATAGAACCATCATTAAAAATTCTGACTAAAAAAGCATTAATCCCAACAAGTGAAGAAATAAAGGCAAACCCAAGAGCAAGGTCTGCCAAATTGAGAGTAGCAGAGAAAATTTAGCATGAGACAAGCTGTCCGTAAGTTTAAAGAAACAGTCGAAATAAATTCTTCAACGATTTACAAGTTGAAATCTCATAAATATTTTTCTGTCTCTTTGCTTTTCTTTAGTTTTTTAGTGGTTGCTTGTTTTCATTTGTGGCAGCAGGCTACGGTTGTTTCTTTTGTGAAAGATATATCACAGCTTAAAAAAGAAAATCATGTTCTGTTAGACAGTAAAAAGAAACTGTATTCAGATATAGCTTCGCTTTCAACATCTTCCCGTATCGAACAGTACGCAGTTGATTCACTTGGTTTACGTTTAGTGGAAGCAGACAAAATGTTGACTTTAGTTCCTCATGATGCGATCTTATCTCAGCCTGATGAGTTAAACCAAATGCTTACTGCCTTAAAAAGATTTGCTGAATTTTTACCTGTTATTGAAGAGACTCGAGCAAAAGCAGGGGCAGTAGAAAATATTACATTAGATTCGTCAGTGAATAATTGGGGGGAAAAGTGAAATTGAAAAAGAAAAAAAATATCAGACTCGGCTGGGTTTTCTTTTTAGCATGTTTTACATTTGCGGCTGTATTGGGCAGGCTTATTCATCTGCAAGTATTTCTTGCTCCTAAATATAATAAAATTGTTAAAATACAATCCTCAGGGGAACAAGTAATTCCGGCTATCAGAGGACTGATTTATGACCGCAATGGAATGATTGTTGCAAATAATATTGAGCTGCAGTCACTGTCCGCTTGGCCCAAAAATGAAAAAGAAGTAAAAAAAATATCCGTCTTTTTAGAAGATTTTTTTGACCTCCCAAATGGAACTGCTGTGAAAAAATACAAATTAGCCCCCCTCAAGTTCTCATGGATTAAAAGAAATCTCTCTGACGATGTCGCCGCTGAAATTAGCAAACAAAATCCGATTGGGCTTCACTTACAAGAAGAAATTGTACGTTCGTATCCGTTTGGTGAGGTAGGAAAACAGATTACCGGATTTACAAATATAGACTGCAAGGGTCAGGCTGGTTTTGAACTTTGGTATAACAGTGAGCTTGCAGGTAAATCAGGTATGGCTGCATATCGACGAGACGGCAACCGTAATCGGTTCCGTATTAAAGAACAGGCAATCAGACAGCCGATTCCGGGAAAATCAAAAGTATTGACAATAGACTGGCAGCTGCAGGAGATTTTAGAAGAAGAATTAAAAGCCGGTGTTATAAAACATAATGCTGAATTAGGTATGGCGGTCTTTCTCAATAATCAAAATGGCGAGATTATTGCCATGGCACATTATGATCCTAACGATAAAAACAGAAACAAACCTCAAAAACTTCGGGTACTTACTGACCTTTTTGAACCGGGGTCTGTCTATAAAATAGATCGGAAGAGCACACGTCTGAACTCCAGTCACACTGATATATCTCGTATGCCGTCTTCTGCTTGAAAAAAAAAAAATAAAAATAAGTAAAATAAAAAAAAAAAAAAATAAACTACAAAAATAAACTGTTCAATCTATCATTCTTGATACTTACACT
>CALCCW010000043.1:0-12532 GCA_937900185.1 uncultured candidate division Zixibacteria bacterium
TGGTGAAATTTCTCAGCTACTGCAGGTAAAATTACTTCGTGTGATACAGGAACGGATATATGAACCTTTGGGTGGAACAGATTCGATTAAAACAGATGTTCGTATAATAGCAGCTACAAATAAAAAAATAGAAAAACTTGTGAAATCCGGTCAGTTTAGAGAAGATTTTTATTATAGAATAAATGTAATGCGAATAAAACTTCCCCCTCTTCGAGAGCGTAGAGAAGATATTCCACTGTTGATAAAACATTTTATTCGACGGTTTAATAATTTGAAAAATAAATATATTTCCGACATCTCTCCTGAGGCACTTGTTGTATTGGTGAATTATGATTTTCCGGGAAATATAAGAGAACTAGAAAACATTATTGAACATGCTTTTGTTTTATGTAAAAATAAAATAATTGAGCTCAATGATTTACCGGAAAGTTTTAGCAGCAAAGTAGTGCCGTCTTTGATAAAACCAACATCGATGGATCAATTGGAATCTGAATATTTATTGGAAGCTCTGAAAAGAAATAATTGGAACAGAAAAAAAACAGCTGAGGAACTTGGTATTCATAAAACCACACTTTGGCGTAAAATAAAAAAATTAAACATTCAATCTCTTTCCTAAAAAATGGTTGCTTAATCGCAATCGTACTCTGCTTAAAGATTGCGATAACGCAATAAAATATAACAGTCTCTTATTTTTCCCTTTACGTTAAAATCTTATATCATGTTGATAAACAATAGGATAACTATTGCTATTTAATCAATGAGTAATAATGGCACATATTATGCTATAAATATGATTATGAAAAAGAAGGTTGCAATTTCGATATGGAATAAAAGAGTGTCTCCGGTAATGGACACTGCGAGTCAGCTACTTATTTTTACAACTGATGATGAGCGGCAGGAAGTTTTGAAAGAGATAGTTCCTATTCCTCAATCAAATATTACAGACCGGATAAATTATTTTGTAAGTAAAGGAATAACAATTTTGTTTTGTGGAGCAATATCACATCATTTTGAACAAGCTCTGAGAGCATCGGGAATTGAAGTGCAGCCTTTTTTGGGTGGTAATGTAGATGATATAATTATTGCTTACTTGAATGGTACATTTCAAAGTAATAATTTTCTTCTACCGGGATGTAAACGCGGTCATCGAAAAGGTAGAAGAGGCAGACGCAGCAGGAAACTATTAAATTAAATATTAAAGAAAGCGGAAAGTATGTTAATAGCAATTTCATCAAAAGGCTTGGATATTCACAGTTCAGTGGATGAGCGATTTGGACGGGCAAATTATTTTATTATCTATAATACTGATTCAAATAGTTTTGAATCTCTTAATAATGAAACAAATGCAAAATCTTCACAGGGTGTTGGAATTAAGACAGTTGAATTACTTTCAAGTAAAAATATCGATGTAGTAATTTCCGGAAATTTTGGACCTCAAGCTTTTAGTGCTTTAAATACTGCTAAAATAAAAGCTGCATTGTGGTCGAATGGTAAAGTATCAGAAGCTGTTGATTTAGCCTGTAATAATAAACTTGAGTTTTGTACAGAGGCAAATGTCGATGGTCATTGGTAGTAACAAATATGTAATTTTAATGTATAGGTGATGTTAATCTTTAAGAAAGGATGCATATAATGCCAAGAGGAGATAAAACAGGACCGATGGGGAACGGTGCAATGACAGGACGCGGAGAAGGACTTTGTGTCGGAAATAATAACCCCGGTTTTATGAATCAATCGTTTGGGAGAGGTAATGGAAGAGGGTGTGGAGTTGGTCGAAGACAAGGCGGCGGAAGAAATAGACACCAAAATTTTGTCGGTAGATTTGCAGGAACATCCCCAAGAAATTTTAATTCGCAAGTTCCGGTTGAAGAAATAGTCACATCTTCTCAGCAGGAAGAATTAAATTCTCTCAAAGAACAAGCTCAATCTTTAAAAGAAGCACTTCAAAATATTGAACGACAAGTAAACAATATTCAAAATAAGATTGAGAATAAAGACAATATGTCAAAGGATTCAGAAGATTAAGCGAGGATAATATGTTAAATAGATCTCAAGATAAAAATAATGACGGTGGTCGGGGTCAAGGCGGCGGCGGTGGTCGAGGAAAAGGCGGCGGACGCGGCAGGAAAAGCGGTGGTAAAGGGTTAGGTCCCGGTAATAATTGTATTTGTCCTAATTGTGGAAAAACAATTCCGCACAAGCAAGGTGTACCTTGTGTGGAAACAACTTGTCCTGAATGTGGACAATTGATGAATAGAGAATAAATGCTGCCGGAAAGTAATTTAAAAATATCTATTGCAAGTGGTAAAGGTGGCACCGGTAAAACAACGATTGCCACCAACCTTGCTTTAGCATTTGCCCAGCAGGGATATGATAGTACATATATTGATTGTGATGTTGAAGAGCCTAACGGACGAATATTTTTAAAACCAAAAATTAAGAAACAATTTAATGCGTCTGTTTTAGTCCCGGTAGTTGACAGTACAAAATGTACGCTTTGCGGAGAATGCTCAAAAGCCTGTGAGTACCATGCTATTGCTGTTTTGGGAAAATCTGTGGAAGTATTTTCTTCATTATGCCATGGATGCGGTGGATGTTTGGATGTGTGTCCGGAGGATGCAATTGAAGAAGTTCCAAGAACTATCGGAACAATAAATCATGGTAGAGGAATGAATGTTTCTTTTTATGAGGGACGGCTGAATATAGGAGAAGCAATTTCACCGCCGGTTACCAAAAAATTACGAGAGCTTAGTGAACATTCTCAAATATCTATTTTAGATGCTCCTCCCGGAACGTCTTGTCCAACTATAGAAGCGATTCATGATACTGATGTTGTAGTGTTGGTGACAGAACCGACTCCTTTTGGTTTACATGATCTTACTTTGGCAGTTGAAATGGTCAGAGAACTTAAATTACCGTTTGGGGTTTTAATCAATCGTTCGAATATAGGAAATAACAAAACTATAGAATATTGTCTACGTGAAAATATTGATATTTTATTACAGCTTCCATTTGATAGAGAAGTTGCTGAGGTATATTCACGAGGGGAGATGATAATTGATATTAACGATACATATAAAAATTATTTTAATTCGCTAATCCAAAAAATCAAAGAGATGGTACATCATGAGAGAACTAATTGTAATTAGCGGAAAAGGCGGAACAGGAAAAACAAGTATAACCGGAGCGTTAGCATCTTTAGCCAATAAAGCAACATTGGTAGATTGTGATGTTGATGCTGCCGATCTTCATTTAATAATAGATCATTCAGTTTCTAAAGAAACTGATTTTATTGGAGGGAAACAAGCATCTATCAATGAGCAGAGATGCACCAATTGTGGAGTTTGTGTTGAATACTGTCGTTTTGATGCGATCAAATACTCACTGCATCAGCAAAATGAAAACAATAAACGTTATTGGATTGATAAGTATACATGTGACGGCTGTGGTGTTTGTGTAAGGCATTGTCCTGAAAATGCGATAGACTTTAATGAAGTTATCAGCGGTAAATGGTATCTCTCTCATACTCAGGATAGTTCTTTTTTACATGCTCAATTAGGGATTGCTCAGGCAAATTCAGGTAAGTTGGTATCGTTACTTCGCCAACAAGCAAGGATAGAAGCCGAAAAATATAATTCTAATCTTATACTCGTAGATGGTCCCCCCGGTATTGGTTGTCCGGTAATAGCTTCAATAACGGGAGCATCGTATGTCTTAATTGTAACAGAACCTTCATTATCAGCATTACATGATATGGAAAGATTAGTGAAATTAACAAATCATTTTAATGTTCCTGTTGGTATTTGTATTAATAAATTTGATATTAATACAGATATTTCAAAAAAAATAAAAGAGTTTTCTCAGAATAAAAATATAAAAAAATTAGGGAGAATTCCTTATGATTTGACAGTAACAGAAGCACAATTGGCAGGCACTACAATAGTGAATCACGAATCGGAAAAATTATCCAAAGAGATTTTAGAATTATGGGAAAATCTTGAGGAAGAAATGAAATTAAAACAAAATTTTAAAGTATAATAATATTTAAAGATGGAGTAAGATATGAAAATAGCAATACCGGTAGCAGATGGTCTTTTATGTTCACACTTTGGACAATGCCAACAATTTGCAGTTATTGAAGTTGATGATGAAGCAAAACAAATTATTACACAAGAAATGTTAACTCCGCCACCGCATGAACCGGGGTCGTTTCCGGCATGGTTAAGTGAAATGGGATGTAATCTTATTATTGCCGGTGGTATAGGCGGACGAGCTGTTGCCTTGTTTGAACAAAACGGTATTGAGGTTATTATGGGAACTCAAAACAATGAACCTGTAGAAATTGTAAATGAGTACTTAAGCAATAATTTAAAAAATGGTAAAAATTTGTGTGGTGAACCCGGGTATGAGTCTCGTAAAACCTGTGAAGAGTAGTATGGGTAGTTTAAACCCGAAGGTTCTTATCTTATGATTCCGAAAATACTACTGGATGACGGTAAAGATTCAATGTCTTTCTGTAAAAACCTCTTAAAAGAAGCTAAAGTATCAACATCACCGGGCATAGCTTTTGGACCATCGGGTGAAAGTCATTTGAGACTTTCTTTCTGTGTTCCTTTGGATGAAATGAATAAAGCTTTTGACAGGATAGAAAAATTGTATCTTTAAATCTATTGTTAATTTAAAGGAGTTTGATAATGTATGTATACGGACCTGTACCATCAAGACGGCTAGGGCGTTCTTTGGGAGTATCACTAATACCTCCAAAAACATGTTCTTATAGCTGTGTATATTGTCAACTGGGGAGAACAACTTCTTTGCAAGTTGAACGTAAGAGTTTTTTCCCAAAAGAAGATATTCTTAAAGAAATTATTAATTCAAAACATTTAAAACAAACTGATGTTATTACTTTTGTAGGAGACGGAGAGCCGACTCTCAGTAAGGATTTAGGATGGATAATCAATAAATGTAAAGAACAGTTAGATATACCGACAGCTGTTATTACAAACGGTTCTTTGTTATATTTAAAAGAAGTAAGAGAAAATTTAAAAAATGCAGATATTGTCATCCCATCAATAGATGCCGGCAATAAAAAAATATTTAATCGTATAAATAGACCGCATCCAAAACTTGCGTTTGACACTATAATTCAAGGTCAAATAGATTTTCGAAGCGAATTTAACGGGCAACTTTGGTTAGAAGTTATGCTCGTTCATGAACTAAATGATACCAAAGAAGAGTTGGTCAGCATAAAAAATATTGTTGAAAAAGTACATCCCGATAGAGTTTATTTTATGACCCCTATAAGACCGCCTGCCGAATCTTGGGTGCTGCCTTCAAATCCGAAAAATATTATTGACGCACAACATATTATCGGAAAAGGAATTTCTATTGAGAATCTTGAGATAGGAGAATTTGATGTCAACGATTTTGAAAATGCTAAAGTTGCTATTCTTGAAATTGGTTCACGACACCCTCTGCGGATGGAGCAGGTACTATCAATAGAAGAAAAATACTTTAAACCCGGTATTGTAGAACAGATGATTGAAGAAAATGAATTAGTGAAAATTACATATAATAATGAAGAGTTTTTGCTTCCTGCACATTTTGTGTTGGGGAAAAAAGATATGCCTGTATGAGGTTATGATAGAATGAGTGTTACAAAAGATACTTTAATAGAAGAATTGGTTAAAATAATTCCGCAGTCAGTTTCTTATTTGATGGAAAAAGGAATTCGATGTATTCGCTGCGGAGAACCTATTTGGGGAACTCTTGAAGAAGCTTCAAAAGAAAAGGGGTTTACTGATAAAGAAATAACAGAGTTTGTTGATGATTTAAACAAACTTTCAAATTAAGAGAGAAATCTTAAAAAGAATTCATATAATAGACAAGGAGAATGTATGAAAATTGCGATAGCGTCTCAGGGAAAAGAACTTTCGAGTAATGTAGATCCTCGATTTGGTCGGGCTTCATATATATTAATATTTGATACCAATACCCGGCAAATGGAAGTTTTAGATAATCGGGAATCGTCGGAAGCTGTCGGTGGGGCAGGAGTAAAGACCGCTGAAACTATTGTTGAAAAAAATGCTGAGTGTATTGTCTCTCAAAATTTTGGTCCTAAAGCTCTGCAGGTTTTTAAATCTGCCGATGTAAAAGCTGCCGTTATTTCCAGTGGGACAATTGAGGAAGCAATTGAAAAAATAAAGAATGGAATGTTTCATAGTGTATGATTTAGTTTTTTCTACTAAAACTACATAAATACGAGGTTGGTATGGATGAAAAAATAAAAATTGGCATAATTATCTGTGATCGTTACCGCAGGTGTGCAGGAGGAAAATGTTTTAGAGCTTTGCACTTAAGAGAAGGTGCTTTTAGCAGATATAAAAATAAAGAAGTTGAACTTGTTGGATACACTTTTTGTGACGGCTGCCCCGGTGGAAATATTGAATACACAATAGACGAAATGAAAGGAAACGGAGCACAAATTATACATTTGCAACCGGTCTTATCGTTGGCTATCCGCCTTGTCCTTATATTGAGGATTTTCATGATTTCATTGAATTAAAATATAATCTTGAAGTCGTTTATGGGACTCATCCTATTCCTCAAAAATATTTTGTGCTTCAAAAACAACTAAAGACATGGGATAATTCAAAGTGGAAAGATATTATTCAAAAAACTATAACAGATGAAAAAACACGTTTAGTATATGACTAAAAAAGTTTTCTACTTATAAGTGTATATTAATGATGTTTGTAACTATTTTTATCTGTTTTTTTTGTATCTGCTTTTTTGAGTGAGAATATCTTTTTGTTTTATCTTTTTATTTGTGTCTTTTTCAACAAATATGTCTGAGCCTGTGAATGGATCTTTTTCGGTGTAATACATTAAGGCAGAATATGTCGAGGGAAGGGGAGTGAAAATCTGAACTTGTTCCGGATTTATTTTAAGACTTTTGGATGTAAATTCTTTAAGACTTTTCATCTCATTATCGGTACACCCGGGATGAGCAGCAATTAAGTAATAGGTCAGGAATTGTTTTTTATCAGAGTGAGAAACCGCATTTTCAAACATTTTATGGAATTGTTTTAATGTTGATACATCCGGTTTACCCATTAGTTTTAATACGAAATTATCTGTATGCTCAGGAGCTACCTTGAGTTGTCCCGAAGTATGTTTTTGCACTAAGCTGTTGACATATTTTTGACCATGTTTTTTGTCGCTTACAATCATATCATAACGAATCCCGGAGGCGATAAATACTTTTTTAACACCATTGATGTTTTGAATTTTGTTTAAGAGATTTATCTGATGTGAATGGTCAGGTTTCATCAGACGGCAAATAGTAGGGGAGATACATCTTTTATTATCACAGCATCCTTTTTGAATTTTTTTTGTACATTCAAAACCGTACATATTAGCAGTTGGTCCGCCGGCATCGCTAATGATTCCTTTAAATGATTTATGCTTTGTAAATTTTTTAGCTTCTTTTAAGATAGATTTTTCCGAACGCCAATTAACGGTTTGCCCTTGGTGTACTGCTATGGCACAAAAATTACATTCGCCGTAACATCCTCGATGAGTTGTGAGAGAAAATTTTATCGTGTCAAGTGCCTTTATTTTGCCATGCGGTAAGTGAGAAGGATGAGCATCTAAAGCAAAATCCATGTCATATATATTATCTAATTCTTTTTGAGAAAGATGGTCTGCCGGTTTATTTTGAATCAAATAGCGGGTATCTGTTTTTTGAGCAAGACCAAAGGCGATGATTGGGTCGTTGTTCTTATAAAATTGATGAAACATTTTTGTAAACTTTGCTTTGGATTTTTGTACTTCTTCAAAAGATGGTAATTCTTTGTAATTTTCGGGAATATCATTTGATATATAGCACAGACCGTTTATTGTGTGCCAGTTTTTTTTCTGTTTAAAAGCATGTGCTACCTGCAGAATTGTTTTTTCACCCATACCGTATACAAGTATATCTGCTTTGGCATCAAAGAGTATTGATTTGCGAATTTTGTTTGACCAGAAATCATAGTGGGCAACTCTTCGCAAACTTGCCTCAATACCCCCTAAGACAATCGGTTTTGTGTTTTTGAAATACTTACGAATAAGATTGCTGTATACAATGACTGCTCTATCGGGTCTTTTGTTATTGATACCTCCCGGAGTGAAATCATCCGATCTTCTTTTTTTCTTTGATGCGGTATAGTTTGCCACCATTGAGTCAACCGTACCTCCGCTGACTCCCCAAAAAAGTTTCGGTTCACCTAATCGGGTGATATCAATATCTGAATGAATATCTGGTTGGGGAATTATACCAACTCGGAACCCATTTTTTGCAAGGTATCGTCCGATGAGGGCGGTACCATTGTAGGGGGAGTCAATATAGCTGTCACCTGATACGATAATAATATCAAGGCTGTCCCATTTGAGGGTATCTAATTCATCTTTTGTAACAGGCAGGTATTTCATTTGAATACAATATATGTCAAGATGGTTGATGATTCAATTTTTTATTTGGTTGAAATAGCTTCGCAATAAAATATACAAACAGACCTATGAGAAACCCATAGAGAGTATTCAAATAGATAATCCCTAATGCTGTTGAGATAGTGATAAGAATTCCTACTACCTGTTTTTGGTCTCGTGCCGGACGAGCAAGTTCGTATCCCGCAAAGATTAACATGATACCCAATATTGAAAGAGGATAGATTTGTATAAGCTGCATAGCCGATACACCTAAGAAAAGCCCAATAAAAAGTTTGATGACTCCTAATATAACAACAGAACCACCGGTTCTGGCACCAAAATGATACTGCCCGGCAAGTCCGCCGGATCCATGACACATAGGAAGTCCTCCAAAGCCGCAGCCGATTAGATTCATCAGCCCGACCGAGGTTGCCATTCTACCGGTAGAAATTTGTCTGCCCGGAAATAAATCACCGGAAAGTATACAAACGGCAAAAACAGAATTTAACAAAGTAAGTGGAATTTGCGGTAATGCACCGCGGGTGAATCCGGTAAGCCAATTCTCGGCAGTCGGCATTATTATTGAAAATGTAGGAAGTGAAAAATGAATTTGAGAAAGTGTTTCTGGAGTAAGAAGAAATAAAATAACAAGTCCGCTTCCGAACAACAAAAGAGCTGTTGGGAACTTCTTTAATTTTTTTAGCATGAGAATCCCTATGCCAATAATTATTGCAGTTGTAACAGAATTCAATCCTATTATCGGCATTTCAGAAATAAAAGAAATTCCTTTAAGTGCGAGTTTTAAACCAACCCCCAATTGGATACCTCTAATAATCGGTTTGGGAATTAAATGTTCAACTTTTGTTATAAGCCCCGAACTTCCTAAAACAAAAACAATCCCGCCTGCGATAAGTCCGGCGGCAGCGATTTCTGACGGGAGCAGTTGTTCGGCGATAGCAACTGCTGCGATTGCTTTCATAGGCTGTACTGGTATAGGCTGTCCAAAAAGCAGTCCGGTGAGTATATTAAAAATACCCGCAAATATTAAAATAATACCGAGATCCATTCCTGTGACAATCGAGATACCTGCAACAAGAGGAATAAATGTTCCCAAATCACCAAGACCGCCGGAGAATTCCATGAGAGTAAATCGCATGGCATGTATGTTTGTTTTTATATCGTTCAGCATATTTGGCTCATCTAAAATCAGATATATAAAATTTCATCCCAATAAGTGATTTCGATTTTGGTTGGTTTGTCATTAGAAGTATATTGAAAAATAAGCCCATCGGTTTGTAATAATGCCGAAAGAGCTGCAGATGATTTTTTATTAGCAAACGATGCCACCAAGCTACTATCCTCTGAAAATATTTTCCCGGGCCAAATAAGAGTCCGTCCACTTTTTATTATTGAATTTTTACTAAGCGAGGCGGGTGTTGTCGGGATTCTGTAATTTTTGATACCAATGATTTTTTTTATTGCAGGTATAACAAAACAGGCACAGGTGACCGCTGTCGAGAGAGGATTGCCGGGGAGACCGAATAAATATTGATTGTCACGCTTAGCAAAGAATATTGGTTTGCCCGGTTTGATAGATGCTTTGTGAAGTTTTTTAACCCATCCGCATTGTTCAGCTATTTCAGGAATAAAATCTTTATCCCCTGCTGAGACTCCTCCGCTGGTGATAATAATATCGTAGTCTTGAGATAGAGCAGATATAACGTTTTCTCTTTCATCTAAGACAATAGAATCTACCGTAATAGAGTCGCAAAATGGTGCCAGCATTGACCGCACAGTATAGCTGTTACTATTGTAGAGCTGTCCGAATTGTAATGTTGTCCCCGGTTCTACAAGTTCGTTGCCAGTACTGAGTACCAGTATGTTTGGTTTTTTATACACTTCTACTTCTGTCATACCGATTGATGCAAGGATTCCTATATATAGAGGATTGATTCTTGCACCTGCTTTTAGAATTGTATCACCCTCTTTAATATCTTCTCCCGGCAGTCGAACATTCTGATTTTTTTTTATCTCTTTATGAAAAGTCACTTTGTTGTCTGTGAAGGTTGTGTGTTCAACTTGTATAACAGTATCGTACCCTTCGGGTACAGGAGCTCCGGTCATAATTTTAATTGCAGTATTTGGTTTGTAGCTGTATTGGTCGGAATCGCCTGCATAGGTGACAGCATGTATCGGAAGAGAGAATGGGATTTGTTTGATGTCTGCATATGCCACCGCAAACCCATCCATAGCAGAATTTCTGTAAGGGGCGACGCTGATAGTAGAAATGATATCTTGAGATAAAATATAGTGTGCAGATTTTTCAATCGGGATTTTAACAGTTTTTGATTGTTGAACTGTTTGAGAAATTATATCAACAGCTTCGGCGTAGGTTTTCATTGGTTTAATTCTTTCTGACAATCTTTCACGAGGTTTGCAATTAATCTCAAAGGGTGTTCAATTGTCGAAAGTAAAAACTCAACAATTTCTTTGACTGCCTTAGGAGAACCGGGGAGATTAACAATAAAAGAATTCTCAGCAATCCCGGAAACCGCTCTTGAATAAATTGCATACGTTGATTTTGTAGTTGAAAATGCACGGATTGCTTCATCAACCCCCGGAGTAAATCGTTCTATTATCTTTTGTGTTACTTCGGGTGTGTTGTCTCGAGCGGCACATCCTGTACCGCCTGATGTAAATATCAGATTATATCCTTTTGCGATAAATCTCTGTAGAGCTGTTTCAATGTTTTTCGGATCATCACTTACTATTACAGATTCAACTATCTCAAATCGGCTGTCGAGAGTTTGCTTGAAAACAGGAAGGCAGCCGTCTTCACGTTCACCTCTTGATGCCCTATCTGATATTATAATTATCCCAACAGAATACGGCATTAGTTGCTCCACTGAATTTTATCACCAACAGTCATTTTGCCGCCATGCAGAACTTTGGCAAAAATACCTTCTCTCGGCATTATACAGTCACCGACAGCTTCGCGAATATAACATCCGTGATGACATTCTTTACCGATTTGGGTAACTTCAAGCTCTATCGTGTTGCCAATTTTTATCTTTTTGCCTATTGCAACAGTCGAAAAATCAATTCCGGTAGTGGTAATATTTTCGGCAAAGTCACCGGGGTTGATTTCTACAATTTCATTTTTAACTTTTTCAAAAGATTCAAATGGCAAAAGTGAAACCTGACGACCTGAACCTGCATGAGCATCACCGACAATTCCGAAATCTTTTTGGAGTTCTACAAAGTCAATGTTTTTTTTCTGCATTCCTTTTTCAGGAGCGATAGAAATTTTATATATCTGTCCGTTTGAATTCACCTGATTTACCTCCTGTTTTATGTAGAAGTTTGAGTTCTGAAATGACAACATCTTTTTGGACTGCTTTTACCATATCGTAAATTGTTACTGCGGTGATTGAAGCGGCACAAAATGCTTCCATCTCAACACCTGTTGGGGCTGATGTTTTTGATGTTGCTATTATATTTATTATAGAATTTATTTTATCTAATTCAAATTGTATATCAACTGTATCTAAAGCAATTTGATGACAGAGAGGAATAAGCTCTGAAGTTTTTTTAGCTGCTTGGATTCCTGCTATCTTGGCTACTGTCAGCACATCGCCTTTTTTAAGATTATTAGATTGAATCAATTCAAAAGTGTTTTCGTTTAAAATAACTTTTACAGAAACGGTCGCTTCACGTACTGTCTCTTGTTTGTGCGAGATGTCAACCATGGTTGCTTTGCCGTTTGAGTCGGTATGTGTCAGTTTTGACATATTTTAACCTCCCATATTTATAAATGAAGGGAAAAAAGCAGAATCACCGGTTTTACGCGAACAGCCGGTGTATGTTTTATTTGCGACAAGTTGATGAACTTCTTTTGAGGCATAGTCATATCCTTGTTGCAGAGAATCAAAGAGATTAAACGATGCCCCCGAGAAGAGACAGCCGTATAATCGACCATCGGATGTAAGTCTGATACGATTACACATAGCACAAAATGAATGACTTACCGGATTAATAAAACCGACTTTTATATCCAAAT
>CALCCW010000044.1:0-4894 GCA_937900185.1 uncultured candidate division Zixibacteria bacterium
TAAATCTATCTGTCATACATGTTATTTATTTTTTTTTTTTTCAAGCAGAAGACGGCATACGAGATATATCAGTGTGACTGGAGTTCAGACGTGTGCTCTTCCGATCTATTAAAATTCTAAAAAAAAGTTGTAAACTTTACAAACTTGATATTTTAAATAAATCAAAAGTATCAAAACTTATTCAAAAATTGCAGCCAAATTACATATTTCATCTGGCGGCTTTTGCATCGGTTGGACAATCATTTTCCCATGAACGATTGACATATAATATAAATTTTAATGGAACATTAAATATTCTTGAAGCATCTGTAGAGTTGAAAAATCTACAGAAGTTTATATTTATCTCATCATCGGATTGTTATGGTAAGTTCATCCCAAAAGCTAAAATTCTTACAGAAGATGACCGTTTAAATCCTATATCACCGTATGGTATTTCAAAAGTTGCAGCCGAACATCTTTGTAAACTGTATCACAGCAGATATAATTTTCCGGTTGTTATTGCCAGAGCATTTAATCATTCAGGGGCGGGGCAGAATGAAAATTATGTTATCCCGTCATTTTGTAAGCAAATTGCGATGATTGAGGTAGGACAACAAAAACCGCTTATGAAAGTTGGCGATTTATCCGTGAAAAGAGATTTATCCGACGTTCGTGATATTGTCCGCGGATACCGCCAGATGGCAGAAAAAGGCAAAGAGGGTGCCGTGTATCAGCTTTGTTCGGGGAAAGCAATTTCGATTCAAGCTGTCTTGAATAAACTTTTAAAATTATCTCACAAAAAAATAACTATAAAAATAGATAAGAAATTTTTCAGAAAAAACGATATACCTATTATATGTGGTGATTACAGTAAAGCTAAAAAAGAAATTCGGTATAAACCAAAATATAAAATTGACAATACCCTACTGAATTCATTAGACTACTGGAGAGAAAAAACAAAACCGAACGAATAAAGATTGATTCGGGAGAAAGATAGCATGGCAAACAATAATAAAGCATCAAAAAAAGCATCAAATGCACTCATTAGTAAAATTAAAGAACGGAAAGCTAAAGTCGCTATTGTCGGCTTGGGTTATGTAGGACTTCCTTTGTCTGTTGAATTAGCACGGGAAGGTTTTTCCGTTGTTGGTTTTGATATTTCAAAAAAGAAAGTTGATTTGCTTAATTCAGGAAAATCAGATATTGACGATATTCCGAATTCTGCGGTTAAAGAGATTATTGATTCAAAAAAATTCAAAGCAACAACCAATTGGAAACTGATTTCAAAAATGGATACAGTTTCAATCTGTGTTCCGACCCCTCTTTCAAAAACAAAAGACCCTGATGTCAGTTATATTTTAGCAGCTCTTGACTCAATAAAAAAGTATCTTAAAAATGGTGCTTTAGTCGTTTTGGAATCAACAACCTATCCGGGAACAACTGAAGAACTTATTCTTCCGATACTTTCTGAAAACAAAAAACAAGTCGGTGTTGATTTTTTCTTAGCTTTCTCACCCGAGCGTGTTGATCCGGGAAACCTAAACTATACGACTAAAAATACTCCACGAGTTGTTGGCGGAATAACAGCCGTATGTACCGAAACAGCAAAAGTATTTTATGAACAGACAATTTCTAAAATCCATGCGGTGTCATCGACACAATCAGCAGAGATGGTCAAACTTTTAGAAAATACATTTCGTTCGGTCAATATTGGATTAGTAAATGAAGTAGCTCTTATGTGTGACCGATTGGGTCTTGATGTGTGGGAAATTATAGATGCCGCCGCAACAAAGCCGTTTGGTTTTATGCCGTTTTACCCCGGTCCCGGGTTAGGCGGACATTGTATTCCGATTGACCCGCATTATTTGTCATGGAAGTTAAAATCTCTTAATTATTCTGCCCGTTTTATAGAGCTTGCCGGTGATGTCAACAGTCACATGCCCGAATATGTAGTTGACAGAATTGCTGATTTGTTAAATGACAGGTTTGCCAAGTCGATTAACAAATCAAAAATCGTTGCATTGGGTGTGGCATATAAAAGAGATATTCAGGATATGAGAGAATCGCCGGCTTTGGATGTTATCAAACTGCTTGAAGATAAAGGGGCGAAAATTCAGTATAATGACCCGTATGTTCCGTCATTTTATATTGAATCAAAAACGTATAAATCAACAAAATTGTCAGCAAAACTGCTGCAGCAGGCGGATTTGGTTATGATTTTAACAGACCATACCGATTATGACTACGACTTTATTGTCAAACATTCAAAAGCTGTTTTTGACAGTCGTAATGCAACAAAACCTGTAAAAAAAGGCAGACATAAAATAGAATTGTTATAAAAGTATCAATTAAAGCACAAAAAATCCCGTCCGCTCTGGTGGACGGGTTTTTTTTTATGAAATATTCATAAAAAGACTGATTTTGTCGATATATAATTAAACCATTTAGGTGTGTAGATATGGCAGAAAACAGTAAAATACGTGATATAACTTTTATCTTAAAAGACCTTCTTAAGGTTATCAAAGTAGTTACACTCTATCCTGAAGATAACCCTCTGCCTGCTTCATTACGCCGTTCATTTGCTGAAAAATTAGAATCTTTGTTAGAAGATTACGGTGCTATGTCATTTAATGTTGATGCAGAAACGTTGATTTATGAAAATGAGATTATCTATGAAAGTAAGTCAATAGAAGATAACTTAGCAGCAATATTTTATGATGCCGGTATAACCCAAATGACATTGTGTGACGGTTTGTTTGTAGATGAAATATATCGATTTTTAGATGTCATTAAGGCGTATATAAACTCCAATGACAAGTCGCTCGATTTATTATCATTGATGTGGGAATCATCTATCTCACAAATTAAATTTAGAACTTTAGAAGATATAGCACTTACAGATTACGATGAGGGATTTAATCTGCAGGATTTTATATCTGCTCAAAACAGAGCCGACCAAATACAAGGGTCGCAGTTTGCTGTTGATGATTCAACGGATTATCAGCAAATATTTTTACCGCAGGACAGAGACCGAATTGAAGAGGTTACCCTTGATGATAATTCTGATTTATTCAATACCGATAAAAAAGAGAACAATGACCTTTCTATTTTTTCTTCACCGGCTCCTTTTACCGGTAATGCTTTAACAGCGATTAAAATTGATATAGATGATGAAGTTTTCCGTACAGCCGAGGCAGCATCGGCTATGGGGCTTAATGACCTTCCGCATACCTCAAATGCTGTCCCTGATACAACCATGATATTAAATGAAAGTTTTGAAATATCCCAAGAAGATGAAAAAACAATTCAAGCTATTTTAGAAAAAGATGCTGATTTCGACCCTTATGAATCAACGGCAAAACTCTTAAAAGAACTGCTTCATCAAGAAAATGAAATGAGTATGTTTTACGAAACAGTTACAATATGTGAAAAAATAATGACCGAATTTATTTCTCATGGCAAACTTGCCGAATCGTCGATTATTCTTTCATACATCAATGCTTTGGAGAAAAAAATAAGAACTCAAAAGCCACTTTGGGCTGAACGGTTGAAAGATGCATCGGTAACAGCAGGGTCAAGTGAACGGCTTACCGTATTGTCAGAGGCATTAAATAATTTTGAAGATATTAACAGTATTGAACTAAAAAAGTATCTCTCAAATTTTTCATGGGAAGCACTCAATAATATTACTGATTTGTTAAGTACCGTTATACATCAACCTCACAAAGAGTGTCTCGTAGAATATCTTGCTGAAAATGGCAAAAATAATATTGATTTTGTCGGTAAGGGGATATATGATAAACGGTCAGATGTTGTTTGCAATGCGATTACAATTTTATCACAAATCGGCGATAAAAAATCATTGTCGTATTTATCAAAACTCGCTGACCATCGTGATGAAAAAGTACGTCTTGCTTTAGTTACTTCTCTAAAAGATTCCCCTTCAGAAAAAGTATTGGAAATTCTTAAACGGGCAGCATTTGATTCCAGCCAAAAAATTCGCAATCAGGCAATAGAATCTATTGTGTCCAGAAACGGTAAGCCGGCGTTTGATACCATAACGGAAATTATCAATGACAGCACTTTTATAATCAACGAGCAGTCTGACCAGATGGCACTTTTAAAAGCGTATTCAAAATTAGGGAGTGAATATGCTGTTGAATATTTAGTTAGATTAATAAAACGAATAAATGTGCTCAATGATTCTCAAATAACATTTTTTCGTTATGCAGCTTTTGAGGCGTTAGTGATAAATAAATCTGATAAGTGTGAACAGGAACTTCTCAAACTAAGCCGTTCCATTCGTCCTTCAATAAAAAAACAGGCACAAGAGACACTACAAAAACGGCGTGAATATATGTATGGAGGTGAACTCTCATGACAACAGCTACAGCATCTGATGCCCTCAGAACTATTGCCAGTAAAGAAGAAGAACGTTTTTTGGCAACATTTTTTGTGTTGTATAAAACCGCCCGTTTGGTAGATAAAAATAATAAAACATTTCAGCATCAGTCGGAAAAATTTTATAAATCAATAAAGCCTCTACTGAAAAAATTTGGCTCTGCTGATTTAAAAAATATATCAGGAAGATTTTTTGTAAATGAACTGATGGTACGTTTTAATGGTTCCGGACTTTCTGGAGCAGATGCGATTATTTCGGAATGGAACAGTCTTGGCGTTGGCGGTGTTAGTTTTGCATCTGATATTTCAAAAGATGAAACAGACCGTTTTTTTATCTTTATGGCGAACATAAAACCAAACTCCGAAAATTTAGATTCACTAGATCGGAAGAGCACACGTCTGAACTCCAGTCACACTGATATATCTCGTATGCCGTCTTCTGCTTGAAAAAAAAAACCACACATCACACCCCCCCCCCGCCCCCCCCCCCCTCCCCCCCTCCCCCTCTCCACCC
>CALCCW010000045.1:0-4895 GCA_937900185.1 uncultured candidate division Zixibacteria bacterium
TTTTAGATACAATCGTAACAATTGCCAATTCGGATACACATTTGGAACTGACCAATCTTGTAATACCCGGATATAATGATTCAGAAGATCAGATTGAAAAGTTAGTAGATTTTGTGGCATCATTGTCTGAATATATCCCTATGCATTTTTCAGCGTATCATCCTGATTACAAGATGACAGCACCTGCGACAAGTGAAGAAATGCTGTATAAGGCGGCAGAAATTGCACGTAAAAAGATGAAATACGTCTTTGTTGGGAATATAGGCTGTCATAGATATACTGATTCACACTGCCCAAATTGTTCCAACCTGTTAATTCGACGATTAGGGTATAAAACAGAAGTAGTCGGTTTGGATGTATCACATTGTACTCAATGCGGTTTTGACACGAAAATCATTCAGGGGTAGTTATAAAATGCCGATATGAGATAAGATAATATGAATAATTAAAACTTTATAAATAATAACAGTTGATGAATAAACAAATACAAAATATTCGAGTATTTTTATTACTTATGCTTGTTGTTACGGTAGTGCTGCTTCCGTCATATACTGTTGGACAGGTATATTTCGGAAAAAATAAAGTGCAGTATACCAAGTTTGACTGGCAGGTAATGGCAACAGAGCATTTTAAAATATATTTTTATAAAGCCGAAAAAGAAGTTGCCTCAATAGCAGCAAAATCAGCTGAAGATTCGTATCGGTTTTTGGCTCAAAAATTTAATCATGAAGTTCTCAAAAAGATTCCATTAATTATATATTCATCTCCAAGTTTTTTCTCTCAGACAAATGTTATTCCCGGCATGCTTCCTGAATCTGTCGGCGGTTTTACCGAGTTTATGAAAGGAAGAGTGGTAGTACCGTTTCATGGTTCGTATCATGATTTTGACCATGTTATACGTCATGAACTTGTACATGTCTTTACTCTTTCAAAGCTCAAGCATGTTACCGAACGCCGTACGAGGGTAAAATCTCCTTTTCCTCCTTTGTGGTTTACTGAGGGGCTGGCAGAATGCTGGTCAAAAGACTGGGATACCGAAGCGGATATGATAACCAAAGATATGATTTTAAATAATATGTTTTTTCCGATTGATAAATTATACATCATTCGCGGTTCTTTTTATATGTATAAATTGGGAGAATCTATTTGCCGTTTTATCGAATCTGCTTATGGGTCAGATAAATTAACCAAACTTTTTGAAAATTGGTATAAAGGTGACAGTTTCAACGACATTATAACCGTGACACTGGGTGAAAATCTATCGCAGGTATCAAAAAAATGGGAGTACTTTTTGAAGAAAAAATATTATCCCGAACTTGATAGTCTCGACTTGCCTGATATGGAATCAGAAAAAATTTCAAAAGACGGCTATAATGTTAAAGGTGTTCCGATACGATATGATGACGGTTCAGGCGAACGTGACTGGGTTGTCTATAAAGCAAACAGATATGGGTATGCCGGAATTTATATGAAGCCTTTGAATGGTTCTAAAAAAACAAAGACACTTCTCAAAGGTGAAAGCTCGTCTGAGTTTGAATCGTTACATTTACTTCGTTCGGGTATTGATGTTTATGATAATAATTTTGTAGCCTTCTCATCAAAATCAAAAGAAAGAGATGTTCTCTATATTTATGATATTACCAAAGGAGAAGTTACCAAGCGGTATGAGATGGACTCTCTTGTGGCGGTACGGTCACCGAGGTTTTCACATGATGGTACTCAGATAGTTTTCTCCGGTGTAAGAAAGAACGGCTATACTGATTTATATCTTCTTAACTTGGAAGACTCTTCATATACTGCATTGACAGATGATTACTATTATGATATTGATCCTGTTTTTTCTCTTGATAATACGTCTATTGTCTTTTCGTCAGATAGAGGAGAGAGAGGGCAGGACGGGATACAACATCTTTTTAATTATAATATACAAACCACAGAAATATCTCAGGTAACATTCGGAGTTTATAAAGATATGAATCCCGAAGTTTCAAATAATGGTATTTATTTCACATCTAACAGAGGGGGAACATATAATCTGTTTCTGCTTGATAAACAGAATGAAATAAGTCAGCTCTCTACATTTGTAACCGGAGCATTTGACCCTCGTTTGACAAAAGATGAAAAGACATTAGTCTATTCAGGATACCAAAAAATGGGGTTCAATATCTACTCAATGAAATTACCTGAACAGCCAAAAAAGATTAAGAATACCTTATCATCTGCTTTGGCAAGTTGGCATCCAAAAAAGATAAATTCTGAGTTTGAAACAGCTTCAATTAAATACGATAATGATTATTCTATCGATATAGCTCAGTCTTCTATAGGTTACGATCCTGTCTATGGTTCTATCGGTGGTATTCAGGCGGCGATTTCTGATGTTTTAGGAAACAGATCTATCTATATGCTGTTAACCAATACTGCCCAGACCAAAGATGATTTTTTAGAATCATTTAATGTCGGTATTACATATCTGCAAAGAGAAAAACGAATGAATTGGGGGATTGGGGCTTTTCATTTGTACAATGAATATTACAATGATTATGACGGTTTTTATTTTGAACGGCAAGCCGGAATTATTTCGCTGTTTAGTTATCCCTTTTCAAAATTCCATCGGCTTGATTTTACCACTCTTGTAAAATATTCAAAAAGAGAAATAACTTTTGGGTCTGATGTCCGAGAAAAAATTCTTGCGACCAACTATATCAGCTGGGTCTTTGATAATTCTTTGTGGGATATATCCGGTCCGATAGATGGTCGGCGGTATAATCTTTCATTCGGGATAACATCATCATTATCAGATATGAGTCATTGGAACAGGCTGGCATCAATAGATATACGTCATTATTTCAGACTGGGGAAATATTCTGCATTTGCAAATCGGTTGTTTGCGTTTTCATCTTCAGGGCAGGAACCGCAGCGGATTTATTTTGGCGGTAGCTGGTCATTTAGAGGATACGACAGACGTTCCTTTTATAACCGAAATGTTATCTTTGCATCAAATGAACTACGATTTCCTCTTATAGATAATTTGTATTTAGGTTTTCCTTTTGGAGGAATCGGATTCAGAGGAATTCGGGGGGCATTATTCTTTGACACCGGCTCAGCGTGGGATGATGAGTTTGATAAAATGCTTGGGTCATTTGGAGCAGGTATGAGAGTCTCTTTGGGATATATAATTTTACTGCGGTTTGATTTTTCCCGCACAACTGATTTTCATACTGTGAGTAATACTACCGATTTTGACTTTTTCTTCGGATGGAATTTCTAATGCTGAGAAAAAGTTTGATTCTAATAGTTATTTGTATTTTCTCACTAAATGGATGCGGAAAAAAATATTCATTGAAAAGAGATATGATAAACCAATCCTCTGAATGGGCATTTTATCGAGGTGATATTGATGCAACAGGTGCTGATGATAATGCTGAATTTGGCGGTAAACTGGATGTTATATGGGAATACAAGTCCAACGATAAACCGGTTGGTCCTCTGACTATTTATAACAAGACACTTATCTACCCCGGAGCAAGAAATCGAATAAAATTTCTTTCAACGAAAACCGGTGAATATGAAGGGTATATTAAGCCACGAGGAGTTGCTCAAACAGGTTTGGTTATTTCTGATTCACTCAGTTATTTTGCTACCGCACCTAAAAAGAGTAAGTTGAGGTGTATCAACCTTTTAAATAGAAAAACTGTTTGGAAGAAAGATGTAAAGGATGCTGTCGGCGGGTCGATAATAATAGAGGAGAAACTTATTCTCAGTTCCGCTGAAGGCAGATTATATGCTTTTGACAAAATTACCGGAGAAATTCTTTGGCAATTTAAAAGCAAACAACGATTTACGACTCCTCCGCTGTTTGACGGGAAATCCGTCTGGCAGGTTTCAGAAGAAGGTGGGTTGTTTGCGGTAGATCCAAAGAATGGCGAACAAATTTTATATGTTGCTTTAGATAATCCGGTGGTGACATCATTGGCGTTTGATAAATCAATTTATACATGCGATATCACAGGTATCGTATATAAAATTGATATAAGTGACGGTCATATTATTTGGCAAACCAAAACCGGTGCTGTTTCTTGGGGGGCAGTTGCTGTTTCGGGAAGTTCTCTTATTGTCGGGCAAAGCGGAGGTGAAGTAATTTCTCTGTCGGTTGATGACGGCAGAATTAATTGGCGATTTGATGCTGTTAATGTTGTTACAGCCTCGGTGTTGAAAGTTGGGAAGTATGTTGTCTTCGGAAGTAAAACAGGTGATTTCTATTTACTGGATGCATCCGATGGAGCTTTAATTGAAAAGAGAAAACTGCTTGGTGCGGTTTCTTTTGCTCCGGTTTCTAATGGGCAGTATATCTTTGTAGTAACAGATAAAGGAATGATTACTTGTTTCGGAGTGAGAAATGAAAGACAAACAAAAGCAAACGATTGAATCAATTTTACATACAAACATTAACGAACAAGTACATGCTGTTGTAAAAGAATTTTCTATGGCTTGTAAAAAAGCTGCAATTTACGGCTCTACTCATCCTTTATCAAAAAAAGCGATACAGAAACCATTTTTACTTTTCGATAAAATTTTCAGATATAAAAAATATATAAATTTCAATCTGCATAAAGGATATTTGTATATTTTAAATATTCGCCTGAAAGATTCTGTTTTTAATGAAGAAATTATAAAATATATGCAGATGCTTGATATAAAAGTTTTGGCATTTGAAAAACATCTTACATTAGGCGAATTAGAAAAATTTATATTTCGTTTTGTCTTGAGAATAGATAGGTCAAATCATGACGAACTGCTTACAACCTATTTGAAAAATGAAAAGATAGATACTGTTGAAGTAAATACCGAACATGCTTATAAACTTTTTGAGGGAAAAGATCTTTATAGGGGTGATG
>CALCCW010000046.1:0-12157 GCA_937900185.1 uncultured candidate division Zixibacteria bacterium
TTTTTTTTAATGATACGGCGACCACCGAGATCTACACTCTTTCCCTACACGACGCTCTTCCGATCTCTTTCTCAGTTCTATCATTATTGATAAAAGAAGAAAACTTTTTGTTTACTCTCAGCAGGGTCGTAAAACTAAAGCTTTAAAAACTACCATCTAAAATGAGCAAAAGCTTTATTAGCTTCAGCCATTTTATGGGTATCTTCTTTCTTCTTGATAGAAGCACCTTCATTGTTGCATGCCGCCAAAAATTCAGCAGCTAGTTTTTCAGCCATAGTATTACCACCACGTGCGGATGAATATAATATGAGCCATCTAATGGCTAAAGCTGTTCTTCGGTTTGGTCTTACTTCGACCGGCACTTGATATGTAGCACCACCAACACGACGGGAACGTACTTCCAAAACAGGCTTTACATTATTAACTGCTTTGTGAAACATTTCCAAACCGTCTTGACCTGATTTTTCAGCAAGACCATCAACTGCTTTATAAAATAAACTTTCAGCAGTTGAACGTTTTCCGCCTTTCATAAGGCAAGAAACAAACTGAGTCATCAGCTTATCACCAAATTTGTAATCGGGAATAACTTCCCTTTTTATTGCACTAGTTCTTCTTGACATAATCTACCAATTACTTTTTAGGTTTCTTGGTTCCATATTTGGAACGACTATTTTTTCTGTCAGCTACGCCTGAAGTATCCATTGTACCTCTGACGATATGATACCGAACACCCGGAATATCTTTAATACGACCGCCGCGAATCATAACAATTGAATGTTCTTGAAGGTTATGACCTTCACCCGGAATATATGCGGTTACTTCCACTTTATTCGTCAAACGAACACGAGCAACCTTCCGAAGAGCGGAATTCGGTTTTTTCGGCGTTGAGGTATAAACCCTTGTACAAACGCCTCTTTTCTGTGGACATTTCTCAAGAGCCGGAGAATTTGTCTTTTCGACTTTTCTCTTTCGACCCTTGCGTACTAACTGATTAATAGTAGGCAAAACTACTCCTATAAACTTAAGTAAATCACAATTCTACAAAGTCACCCAGTTTAACGACTTTTCTTAATTTTGTCAAGCATTATTATCCAGTAAATCTATTGTAACTTTTTCTGCTGTCTCTAAATCCGCTTCGGAATCTTCAATAACATCTTCAGCATGAATTATCTCAAGATTTCTGTATTTTTCTATACCGGTACCTGCCGGAATAAGATGCCCAATAATGACATTTTCCTTGAGTCCAAGTAAATGATCAACTTTACCCGACACAGCAGCTTCAGTCAGAACTTTAGTTGTTTCCTGAAAAGATGCAGCCGAAATAAAACTATCAGTTGATAACGATGCTCTTGTAATACCTAATAACAAAGGTTGGAATCTTGCCGGTTCACCGCCTTCGGCGATAACTCTGGCATTTTCCTCATAAAACTTAATTTTGTCAACTTTTTCACCTTCAAGGAAATTAGTATCGCCAGAATATTCAATAATAATTTTTTGCATCATTTGACGTACAATCACCTCGATATGCTTATCATTGATTTTTACACCCTGAATACGGTACACTTCCTGAATTTCATTAACCAAATACTCTTGTACTGCCTCATCGCCATTTACTCTCAAAATATCATGAGGGTCAATAGCACCTTCACATAAACGGTCCCCGGCAAAGACTTTATCGTCTTGATGAACCATCATGTGTTTTCCATGAGGGATTAATGCTTCAAAAACATCTTCACTATCATCACCGGTAACAATAATCTGCTGCGAACCACGAACAATCTTGCCAAAACTGACTGTACCTTCAATTTCAGAAATAACAGCCGGATCATGAGGACGGCGTCCTTCAAATAATTCAGCAACACGAGGTAAACCACCGGTAATATCGCCGGATTTCACAACAAATCGAGACATTTTAACTAACACATCTCCTGCAGTAACTGTGTCACCATCGTTAACTTGCAATTGAGCTTCAACAGGTAAACGATAGCTTGCTAACAAGTTACCTTCCTCGTCTTCGACAAGCATAGCAGGGAATAAAGTTTTATCTTTGGTTTCAACAATAATTCGTTGAATAGAACCGGTTTGAGTATGTACTTCTTCACGGAATGATACATCTTTGATAACATCTTTAAATTTTATTTTACCGGTTTTTTCTGTTAAGATAGTTGAAATATACGGATCAGATTCAAAGATAATATCTCCTGTTTTTACAGCTTGACCATCTTCAACAAATAGATGAGAACCATAAGGGATATTCATTCTTGCCCGAACACGACTTTCATCATCAATAACATGAATTTCACCAACTCCGTCTCTACTTGTTACCATAGAGGTACCATCAGCTCGTTTAATCAATTTGATACTCTTAAACGTAGCCTTACCATCAAATTTGGATTCAATTTGAGATTGTTCAGTAATAGTACCGGCAACACCACCAATATGGAAAGTACGCAAGGTGAGCTGTGTACCCGGCTCACCAATTGATTGAGCCGCAATAACGCCTACCGCTTCACCAATATGAACACGTTTTAAAGTAGATAAATTACGACCATAACATTTTGCACACACACCAAACTTTGATTCACAAGTAAGCACTGACCTAATAGCTACTTCATCAATACCAACAGATTCAATTTTTGCTGCTTCAATTTCGCCAATTTCTTCACCGGCGGCAACAATGAGTTCATCGGAGATAGGGTCAAATATATCATATAAAGCAGATCTCCCTATAATACGATCAGCCAGAGATTCAATAACCTCTTCCCCTTCTTTAATAGCCGTTACATCAAGCCCTAAAATTGTTTCACAGTCAATTTCACGAATAATAACATCTTGTGCCACATCAACTAAACGACGGGTTAAGTAACCGGCATCAGCTGTTTTTAGAGCAGTATCTGACAGACCTTTACGGGCACCGTGGGTAGAAATAAAGTATTCCTGTACAGACAGACCTTCACGGAAATTCGCAGTAATCGGGTTATCAATTAAAAGTTCACCCATACCACCGGTAATTTTCTTTTGAGGTTTCGCCATCAAACCACGCATACCGGCTAACTGACGAATCTGTTCTTTAGAACCACGAGCACCTGAATCTGCCATCATAAAGACAGGGTTAAACCCATGTTTTTGAGCAGCAAGATTATCAAACATAACGGTAGAAATTGCATCTGTTGCCATGTTCCAGATATCTTTAACAGAGTTATACCGTTCACCTGCAGAAATCAAACCATTGCGGAACTGCTTCGTAACTTTCGCAACTTTTTTATATGCTTCATCTAATATTTCAGTTTTTTCTTCAGGCACAACTAAATCATCAATAGAAACAGTTACCCCTGATTGAGTTGCAAACCTAAACCCTAATTCTTTAAGTCTGTCGAGATACTGGACGGTAACAGTCTGTCCTTTATCAGCAAAAATTTTCTGAATTAAGTGTTCCATCACTTTTTTGCTGGCGACTTCATTAAAGAGCGGCATACCTTTCGGCATATTTTCATTAAAAATTAATCTACCGACAGTTGTTTCAATGAGTTCATTTTCAACACGCACTTTTATTAAAGCATGAATATCAACAATTCCATGGTCATGAGCAGCGAGTGCCTCATGCTTTGTATTGAACATCATACCTTCACCTTTTTGCTCCGGTTTTGTTTTAGTCAGATAGTAACAACCTAAAACAATGTCCTGTGATGGAATCGCAACCGGACGACCTGATGACGGCAGCAAAATATTATTAGTCGCAAGCATTAACACTCGAGCTTCAAGCTGAGCTTCAAATGAAAGCGGAACATGCACAGCCATTTGGTCACCATCAAAGTCAGCATTAAATGCAGCACATACTAATGGATGTAAACGTATAGCTTTACCTTCAACTAATTTTGGATAGAACGCCTGAATACCAAGACGGTGAAGCGTAGGAGCACGGTTGAGCATAACAGGATGGTCTTGAATAATCTCTTCTAAAATATCCCATACTTCAGGACGTTCTTTTTCAACTAATTTTTTAGCTGACTTAACTGTCTGCACATACCCTTTTTCTTCAAGCTTCATAATAATGAACGGCTTAAATAATTCAAGAGCCATATTTTTTGGAATACCACATTGATGCAGTTTAAGTTCAGGACCAACAACAATAACAGAACGACCGGAATAATCGACACGTTTACCCAATAGATTTTGACGGAACCGCCCTTGTTTTCCCTTTAATAAATCAGAAAGAGATTTTAATGGACGTTTTGAATCACCGCGAACAGAATGAGTACGGCGACCATTATCAAAAAGAGCATCAACAGCTTCCTGAAGCATACGTTTTTCATTTCTGAGAATTACTTCAGGAGCCTGAATATCAATAAGTTTTTTCAAGCGATTATTTCTATTTATAACACGACGATACAAATCATTTAAATCAGATGTCGCAAAGCGACCGCCTTCAAGCGGTACTAACGGACGTAAATCCGGTGGAATGATTGGAATAACATCAAGAATCATCCATTCAGGACGATTTTCTGACTGACGGAATGATTCTAAAATACGTAAACGTTTGAGTGTATCTTTTTTACGCTGAACAGAAGTTTCAACTTTTGCTCTGGCACGAAGAGTAACAGAGAGTTCATCAACTTCAAGTCTTTTGAGAATTTCACGAACAGCTTCAGCACCCATGCGAGCATCAAAAGTTTTTCCGGCATCTTCTAAATCGTTGCATTCTTCTTCGGTGAGTATATCACCTTCGTTGTAAGAAGAATTACCCGGCTCAATCATCAGATATGATTCATAATAGAGAATCTTTTCAAGTTCCCTGATGGAAATATCCAGGAGATTTCCAATCCGTGACGGAAGTGACTTAAAGTACCAAATATGAGACACCGGCACAGCCAGTTGGATATGTCCCATTCTTTCACGTCTCACTTTAGACTGCGTAACCTCAACACCACATCGGTCACACACAATCCCGCGGAACCTTATTCGTTTATATTTACCACAATTACATTCCCAGTCTTTAACCGGACCAAAAATACGTTCACAGAACAAACCATCACGTTCCGGTTTAAATGAACGATAGTTAATCGTTTCAGGTTTTGTTACTTCACCAAACGACCAAGAAAGGATAGTTTCGGGAGATGCAATTTGAATTTGAATTGCATTAAACTCCTGTTTTTTCTGTCCTTTATCCTGATTTCTTCCCGCCTTATCGGCCATGGATAACTCCTTTATTTTCAATCTCCGCAGAGCGGACTAAAAATTCCAATACAAAATACATTATATTATTGCTCTATCAACTTGATATCTAACCCTAATGCCTGCAGTTCTTTAATAAGAACATTAAACGCTTCAGGATACCCCGGTTCAGGAGGATTTTCACCTTTTACAATAGCTTCATATACTTTGCTTCGACCGGTAACATCATCGGATTTTACCGTAAGCATTTCTTGAAGAGTGTAAGCTGCTCCATAAGCTTCTAAAGCCCATACTTCCATCTCACCAAACCGCTGTCCACCAAATTGAGCTTTACCACCCAAAGGTTGTTGAGTAACTAACGAGTAAGGTCCGATAGACCGAGCATGAATCTTGTTGTCAACCAAATGAGCAAGTTTCAGCATATAGATAATTCCAACCGTAACCCGATTATCAAACGGTTCACCGGTCAGACCATTATAGAGCTGCATTTTGCCGTCTCTTGGTAATCCTGCTTCTTCAAGCTTATCTTGAATCTGCTCAACTGACGCAGACTCAAACGCCGGAACAGCATAACGTTTGCCAAGAACAGCTGCTGCACGCCCGAGATGAGTTTCCAACACCTGTCCGACGTTCATACGAGAAGGAACACCCAATGGGTTCAAAATAATATCAACAGCATTTCCATCTTTATCATGAGGCATATCTTCAATAGGTACAACTCTGGAAACAACACCTTTGTTACCATGACGACCTGCCATTTTATCACCAACTGAAATCTTACGTCTGATAGCAATAGTTACTTTCACAAGTTGCTTTACTCCCGGAGGAAGTTCAGCACCTCGAACAATTTTTTCTACTTCAACATCCATCTGCTGTTTTTTTGCTTCAATTAATTGAGACGCTTCCGCAATAATAGAATCGACATTTTTACTTGTCGATGCATCATCACAATACCCTTCAGGAGCAACAGCATTGTCAAAGTCAAAATCATTAAAGAACTCTGCTTTAAATTTATGACCTGCCCGTACAATCACAGTATTATCAACAGCAGAGCGGATAGTCTGAGAGTTTTTACCATCGAGCAATTGACCAACTTTTTGATTACGTAAATTAGAGATATCTATAATAATTTTAGTATATTCACGTTTAATCTGAGAAACTTGAGTTTTCTCAATTTTTTTGGCTTCTTCTGAGCGTTCCTTACGAGTAAAGACATTTGTCTTAATAACAACACCCTTCATTCCCGGAGGTGCCTTCAAACTTGCATCTTTAACATCACCGGCTTTTTCACCAAAAATGGCACGAAGCAGACGCTCCTCAGGAGACAGTTCGGTTTCACCCTTTGGTGTGACCTTACCCACCATAATATCACCGGCTTCAATTTCAGCACCGGCACGAATAATACCATTTTCATCAAGGTTCAATAAAGCTTCTTCCGAGACATTAGGAATCTCACGGGTAATTTCTTCAGAACCGCGCTTTGTATCTCGAACCTGTAACTCAAATTCTTCAATATGAATGGAAGTGTAAATATCATCA
Organism: uncultured candidate division Zixibacteria bacterium; assembly: GCA_937900185.1. Lineage (GTDB taxonomy): Bacteria > Zixibacteria > MSB-5A5 > GN15 > FEB-12 > QQUK01. The sequence continues at coordinate 6,712 of CALCCW010000046.1, forward strand.
CGAACTAACCGTTCAGAAAGAACAATAGCATCCTCAAAGTTATATCCACGCCACGGCATAAAAGCAACCTTGACATTATATCCTAAAGCAAGTTCACCGTTTTCAACCGCAGGTCCGTCAGCAAGAACATCACCAACAGAAACTTTATCGCCAATTCTAACTCTTGGACGATAGTTAATACACGTATCCTGATTTGAACGGCGGAATTTTGTCATCGGATAGACAACATCTTCAACATATCCGAGTGAGCCGGCTTTTACTTTTAATTCAGGATGAATAACAATCTTATTAGCATCTACAAAAACAACTTCACCGTTGACTTTAGATTTCACAACAGCACCTGAATCAGCAGCAGCCTTTTTTTCCATACCGGTACCAATATAAGGAGACATCGTTTTCAAAAGAGGTACTGCTTGGCGTTGCATATTAGATCCCATCAAAGCACGGTTGGCATCATCATGTTCCAAAAACGGAATCAGTGATGCCGCCACTGAAATAATCTGACGAGGAGACACATCCATATACTTAACTTCTTCAGGCTTCACATGAGGATAGTCAGAACGATTTCTTGCAACAACAGTTTTGTTCACAAAGTGATTATTAGCAGTAAGCGGCTCGGTACCTTGTGCTATGAGATACCTATCTTCCTTGTCTGCCGACAAATATTCAATCTTATTCGTGACAACACCTTTTTCAACTTTTCTATATGGTGTTTCAAGGAACCCATACCGATTGATTTTGGCATACGATGCCATAGATGTAATCAAACCGATATTTGGTCCTTCCGGCGTTTCAATAGGACACATACGTCCGTAGTGTGTATGATGCACATCACGAACCTCAAAACCGGCACGTTCTCTTGTTAGACCACCGGGTCCTAAAGCAGAAAGTCTTCTTTTATGTGTCAATTCAGACAGAGGATTTGTTTGATCCATAAATTGAGAAAGCTGTGATGAACCAAAAAATGTTTCAACAACCGACGAAACAGTACGAGCATTAACCAAAAGCTGCGGAGTTACATTTTCCTGATCTTTTAATGATAATCTCTCTCTGATAGTACGGGAAATCCTTGTTAAACCGACAGAGAAAAGATTTGACAACAATTCGCCAACAGTACGACATCGGCGATTTCCTAAATGATCAATATCATCGGTAAAACCGGTATCATTACACAGACCGATAATATATTTCATAATTAAAATAAAATCTTCTTCAGTAAGAGTCGCATGATCTAACGGGACATCTACTTCTAAACGCTGGTTAATCATATAGCGACCAACTTCACCTAAATCATATCGTTTTTCACTATAGAAAAATTTCTCTACTAATGATTCAGCAACTTCAAATGACGGTGGTTCGCCTGGTCTTAAAATTGAATATATTTTATAAAGAGCTTCTTCTCTTGATTTTGTCGGATCTTTTTTTAATGAATTAAGAATAACGGGAACTTCTCTAGTTTCAGAAGGCTTAATAACTTTAACTTTTTTATATCCATTACTTAAAATATCATCTATAACATCTTCTGTAAGCACTTCGCCCACAGCAAACATTACTTCGCCGGTCTCTTTGTTTACAAGTGTTTCTGCAAGATAACCACCAATATACTCAGTGCCTTTTTTCCCTGACAAAGTTGCTTTTACGGTAGTATAAAAAATTTCAACAATTTCTTCATCAGAAGAAAAGCCTAATGCTCGCAACACAGTTGTAACAGGAAGTTTTCGTTTGGAGTCAACATATAAATACATAATACTATTGATGTCAGTAGTAAACTCCATCCAGCTTCCTCTATATGGAATAATACGGGCGGAATATAATTTTTTCCCATTAGGATGAATCGAATCAGAGAAGAAAACACCTGGTGAGCGATGAAGTTGACTTACAATAACACGTTCAGAACCATTAACAACAAACGTACCCCATTCGGTAACTAAAGGGAGTTCTCCAAGATATACATCTTGTTCAATAATATCTTTAATTTCTTTTTCTTCGCCTTCTCCCTGACGAGAAATAAGACGCATAGTAACTTTTAAAGGTGCCGCATACGACATATTTCTTTCACGGCATTCGTCGATTGAGTATCGAGATGGATTAAGTTTATATCCGACATACTCAAGCGAATAATTTTCATGTACGTCTGAAACAGGAAAAATATCTTGGAATATCTGCTCTAAACCTTCTTTTTTCCTTTTATTAAAAGGCGTATCAGGTTGTAAAAATTCATAATACGAATTGAGCTGAACTTCTAAAAAATTGGGCATCTCCATTGCATCAACAGATGTCCCGTAACTATATCTTTCAATCAAACCAGTCTGGGTCAATGTATAACCCTCCTAAAATATAAAAACACCTTAAGTAATTTCATAACTTTAGTGTTCCATAAAAGTTTAAATTTTTCAAAAACTTGGCGATCCTGTTAAATCTTTTTTCTTTTCTCTCGGACTCTTCCGAAGAGCTTCATACTCAGTCAATCAGCCAACAACACAACACACAGGGATAAAAATCAATAGAACCGGTTGAGCAAATAAGGCTCAACCGGCATAGAATAATTGCTGACTACTTGATAGAAACAACAGCACCGGCTGCTTCTAATTTTTCTTTAGCTTTTTCAGCTTCATCTTTAGCGACAGCTTCCTTGACATTGCAAGGAGCAGATTCAACTAAATCTTTCGCTTCTTTTAAGCCTAAAGAAGTTAATTCACGACACGCTTTAATAACCTGAATCTTTTTGTCTCCGGGTGATTCTAAAACAACATTAAATTCAGTTTGTTCTTCAGCAGCTTCGGCAGCACCACCGGCAGCCGGAGCCATAGCTACCGGAGCGGCGGCTGTTACACCAAATTTTTCTTGAATTGCTTTGGAAAGATCAGCCAAATCCATTGCGGATAATTCTGCGATCTTGTCAACGATTTGATCAATTGTTTCGTTGGCCACTTTGTGTACCTCTTATTTCTTCGTTTATCATTTTCTTTTCGTTACTAAATTTATTGTGACTGCCTTACAACTCAAACGGAGGACAAGTCCGCTTAGAAGCATGAGCGAAGAACAATCTTAAAAAGTCCTCAATACAAATTACCCCTCGCTGTTTTTCTTATCAGCAAGAGCGTCAATAGAACCGACTAATTCTCTAAAGAACCCATCAAGAGATCCAACTAAAGAAGTAAGCGGAGCCTCAACAGCAGCAACAACCTGTGAAAGCAGAATTTCTTTCGGAGGAAGGTCAGCAAGTCGAGAAATTTGAGCTGCTTCGAAAACTTCGTCATCAACGACAAAGACTTTCATCCGAGGCAGTTCTTTCTTTTTAAAAGAATCATTTAAAATCTTGGCAGCAGCAGCCGGATCATCATTTGTGAACGCCAAAGCTGTCGGACCTATTAAGTGGTCTTCAATTCCGGTAAGTCCTGCTTCTTGAGCCGCAATTTTCATCAATGTATTTTTCGCAATTAAAAAGCGAACATTTTTCTCACGAAGAGAAGTACGAAGAGCTGTCATATCGGAGACATTTAAGCCCTGATAGTCCGTCACAAACAATGAGCTGGAGTTTTCAAACAACTCCTTCATTTCTGCAACAGCTTGAATTTTTTTCGGGGTTGGCATAATCTATCGATTCCTCTACTTCTTCATTTTTAACAGCAGTTGTTGATGATCAAGTTTCACACCCGGACTCATAGTAGAACAAACAGAAATACCTAAAACATAGGCACCTTTTGTTGTGGTCGGTTTCGCTTTCACAATCGCGTCAACATACGCCGTAATATTTTCAATAATTTTATCAGCATCAAAAGACAATTTACCAACTGCCCCTGCAATATTAGCCTGTTTATCAATACGGAACTCAATACGACCGCCCTTTAATTCTTTTACTGTACGGGCTAAATCCATAGTAACAGTTCCGGTTTTTGGGTTCGGCATTAACCCGCGAGGTCCAAGCACTTTACCCAAAGGACCTAAAACTCTCATCATGTCAGGAGTTGCAACACATACATCAAAATCTGTCCAGCCGCCTTTAATTTTGGCAGCAAGATCATCAGACCCGACAAAATCAGCACCCGCTTCAGTAGCTTCAGCAACCTTATCACCCTGAGCAAACACAACAACAGTAACGGACTTACCGGTACCATTTGGAAGTGCCACCGTTCCACGAACCATTTGATCGGCATGTTTGGGATTCACACCTAAACGAATCGCAACCTCAATAGACTCATCAAATTTCACAAATTTGTTGTCTTTGAGGATTTGTACCGCTTCACTTAGTTCGTAATGTTTCAAACGATCTATCTTTGTGCGATACTCTTTAATGTTTTTTGACTTTTTCATTTACTCCAATTCTCCCTGAAACGTTTTCCGAATCAGGTACTCACGAATATCTGTAAGTTTACATTACTTCAATCCCCATTGAACGAGCAGTGCCTTCAATCATCAGCATTGCAGTTTCAACAGAGGACGCATTTAAATCTACCATTTTTTGTTCAGCAATCTGCCGAACTTGATCTTTGGTTACTTTTCCAACCTTCTCCTTATTAGGAACACCGGAACCTTTTTTCAATTTCGCCGCTATTTTCAAAAGCGTTGAAGCGGGAGGAGTCTTAGTCTCAAAAGAGAAAGACTTATCACCATAAACAGTGATAACAACAGGGGTTAAAATCCCGTTACCGCCTTGGGTCCTGGCATTAAAGGCTTTACAGAACTCCATAATATTAACCCCTTGCTGACCCAATGCAGGACCGACCGGAGGAGCCGGATTTGCTTGACCGGCAGGAATTTGGAGTTTTATGTAACCAGCAACTTTTTTTGCCACGCTATTTACTACTTTCTATTAAAAACTATTGTTATTTTTTTACAACTTCAACTTGAAGGAAATCAAGTTCAACAGGAGTTGGGCGACCAAAAATGGAAACCATCACCTTAACTTTCTTCCTTTCCATATTCACTTCACTGACAGTACCGGAAAAATCCATAAAAAAACACATGACGAATTTAAAAAAGAATGGACAGGTGTATTGTTACTTTTATTACCCGATGAGAGTTTTACAATACGCAACGAAAAAGTATCCATACTAAAAAGATTTTGGTTTTTATTAAAACCTCATAAGTTTGTACTTATTCAAGCATTGGTAGGTGCAATCATTTATACATTGCTTGGTCTATCTACTTCTATTTATATCCAAAAAATAACCGACTTTGTATTAATTGGAGGCAATACAAAATTACTCAACTTACTGAGTGTTATTATGCTTGTCTTATTGGTGTTTCAAGTATTTATCGGTGTTTTTAAAGATATTTTTATTATTAAAACAGGGCAACAAATAGATGCACGTCTTATTTTAGGTTATTATAAACATTTATTAAAACTACCACAACAATTTTTTGACACCATGCGTGTGGGCGAAATTATCTCGCGAATTAATGATGCCGTTAAAATACGGGTATTTATCAATAGTACATCGCT
>CALCCW010000047.1:0-11986 GCA_937900185.1 uncultured candidate division Zixibacteria bacterium
TGTATATGTAACATGGTAAGTTATCGATTTTTTTTTTTTCTTATTTTTCTTTTCTTTTTTTTTATTATGATTTTTTTTTTTTTTTTTTTTTTTCAAGCAGAAGACGGCATACGAGATATATCAGTGTGACTGGAGTTCAGACGTGTGCTCTTCCGATCTGTCGGAACTTTAATAAGATTAATAATATAAAATTTTTGAAGGGCTTCCAGCACCCCTCGTACTCCTGCAATACCTAATACAATCGGCACAGAAAAACCTAGTAAGTAAAAAACTGTTGTAGATTCGGCAATTAATTCAGGGGGGATATTCAAGATATCGTTCACAAGCCAGGGTGTAACTAAAAAAGCAATAACTGAACCAAATATCCCAAAACCTATAAGCATTAAAATAGATGCCCATATGAGTTGAGATAATTTTTCTTTTTCACCACGAGCAATATACTCGGCAACAAATTTGGTTGTTGCCCGTCCCAACCCCATATCGAAAAGAGAGAAATATCCGACCACCATCCAACCTAAGGTTAAAACAGCATATCGGTCTACTCCCAACCCTTTAATAATAAACGGCATAGCAACAAGAGCTACAACCATTGGCAATGATTGACCTAGTAGATTTAATAAAGTATTTTTAGCCAGTAATTTATCTGTAAAAAACTGAGTGTTATTGTTGGAATTTGAAAGTAAGTTTTTTTCTTTCAATTTATGAGACATTTATTTCCAATTCTAAGAAAAGTCAATTTTGTTGATATACTCAATTTCTTTTAAGCTTTATTAAGCCGAGCAACAAAATAAACTGTTGTTCCAAATTTTCGATTAGCAATTTTTTTTATAAATTGGAGAGTGAAAGTAGCTGTTTTATTTAATAAATTTGATTTAAACCAAGTATAAGGAACTTCACCAAATTTTATTAATTGAAAATCACTTCCCAGTTTATCTGCAATGGCTGAAATTGATTCGAAAGAATGGAAATGTCCATAACGATGAAATTCATGGGCACATTTTGGACAGGCTACCTTACTTTCATCAAGATCCTCACGAAGAGGTAAAGTACCTATAAGAAGACCATTATTTTTTAAACATTTCTTTATAGATTCAATACTAGGTTTTAGCCCATCGGGAGAGGTGTGTTCGAGGACATCAAAACAAGTTATAATATCAAACTGATTTTTATCCAGATCAATCTTAGCAATGTCACCATAAATCAGGTTTATATCAAAATCTTTTTGAATAAATTGTTCTTTTAAATATTCAATTGAAAATTTAGCAATATCAATTCCGGTTACGTTCATCCCTTTTGAATACATTCTCATAAGAGTATACCCTTCACCAATACCTATATCACAGGTTGACATCCCGGGTTTTAAATAAGAATTTATTTTTTTGAAAACATAATCGAGTTTTATTCGGTTGTTCTCCCAAACATCCATATCTCCCTCAAAATTTAATTTAGCTAGATAATTATCCAGTGTCTGCATATTTTCACTCATTATTTTAAATCTCCATATTTAAAAACTTCAAGAATTATATATACTTGATACGTACAACAACTACTTCTATGCGATTGTTTCATACTGACAATTCCTTTTGTCAATTTTATCCCTTAGCAAACACTGTGCGAAAGAAGCTGCTCAGACATTATACTTATTCTTTTTCAGAATATATATATAAGAATTGAAAATCAACAAACATTATAAGAATAATCTTATTTTGCAAGATTATATCTGTTCAGATTCATAGATTTTTAATAACAGACGTAACAGCCTGGGTGTCATTCATAATATAGAAATGTATACATCGCACGCCGGAATTTAAAAGCTCTTCGCATTGCCTTAAAGCCCAATTACGACCAATTTCTTTGACATGCTTCTTATTAGATGATATTTCATCAGAAAGTTCTTCGGGAATAGTTACATTAAAATTTTTAGGAAGAGATGAAAGTTGTTTTACGCCGCTTAAAATCTTTAAACCGGGGATAATTGGTACAGAAATACCCGCTTTTCGACACTCCGCTACAAATTTATTAAAATATGATGTATCAAAAAACATCTGAGTTACAAGATAGTCTGCTCCGGCATCGACTTTAGCCTTAAGATATTGAATGTCAGTTTTTAAATTAGGTGCTTCAAGATGTTTTTCGGGATAGGCACCAACACCGATACACATATCAATCGGGTCAGAGTTTTCTATCTCTTCAAGATATATTCCTTTTTTAAGATTATTGAGCTGTTTCACTAGTTCATTGGCATAAGAATTAACTGATTTGGCTGTATCAACCGGTTTTTTATAGTTTGATTCGTCACCCCGAATTGCTAAAACATTGTGAATTCCAAGATAACCAAGCTCTATCATAGCATCTTCGGTTTCTTCCTTTGTAAATCCGCGACAGAGCAAATGCGGTACTGTATCAATGTTGTATCTATTTTGGATAATACCGCATATAGAAATTGTACCGGTTCTTTTTTTACGTATATGTCTTTTAATTGAACCGTCATTAAATTCTTCGTAGTATGCTTCAGCTGAATGTGCTGTTACATCAATAAACGGCGGCTCAAACGGAAGAAGTTCTTCTACAATGTCTAATATCTCCCGACAGTTTTTCCCTCTCAAGGGGGGAATGATTTCATAACTAAATAAAGGTTTTTGAGCTTTTTGTAAATGTTCTATAATATACATAATTTTCTTTTCTTTATTTCTTCTAAAGAGCACACTTCGACAAGCTCAGTATGACTTATTGAATAATAAATATTGAATTAAATCAACATAAATATTATTGATAAGCCAAATATGGTGCCAACCATTTTTCAATTTCTTTGACAGACATCTCTTTTCTCTTAGCATAATCTATGATTTGATCTTTGGTAAGTTTTCCTACAGAGAAATATTTTGCTTCTTCATTAGCAAAATAATAACCGGCTACAGATGCTGTCGGTATCATGGCACATTTTTCTGTTAAAGAGACTCCTATTTGATTGACTATATCTAAGATTTCAAATATAGTTTTCTTCTCTAAATGGTCGGGGCAGGCAGGATAACCGGGGGCGGGACGGATGCCTTGATAAGATTCTTTAATTAGCTCATCGTTGCTAAGTTGTTCGTCTTGGGCATAACCCCAATACTTTTTGCGTATTAACTGATGAAGCCGTTCTGCAAACGCTTCCGCAAGACGGTCCGCGAGAAGTTTGAGCATAATTTGTCCATACTCATCATGCTTCTCAAATCTATTACATATTGTTTGTTCAGTGTTAATGCCTGCTGTTACTGTAAACAGTCCGATATAATCCTGAACACCAGAATTTTGCGGTGCAATAAAGTCAGCAAGAGAAATATTTGATCTTCCTGTCTTTTCTTTTTGAGTACGGAGAAAATGCAAGGTTGCTATTTTTGTTGTATAACTGTCATCAGCATATAATACAACATCATCATCAATCGACTGTGCATGAAACAATTGAAATACTGCTCGTGCTTCAAGAAGTGATTCTGTAATTATTTTATCAAGCATAGCATTTGCATCATCAAAAAGTTTAATTGCTTCTTTTTTAGTATGAGTAGAGGATAGAACATTTGGATACCGACCCGGTAATTCCCACGCTTTGAAAAAAGGTGTCCAGTCTATATACTCTCTTAATTCAGAAATAGAATAATTTCTAAATATCAGTCGTTTGAACGCATTTGGTTTTATAGGTGTATAGTTTGTCCAATCAATTTTAAATCTGTTTTTGAGAGCTTCTTGGTGAGAAAGAAGATTTGTATTTTTACTTTTTTCTTTATAATCAGAACGGAGAGATTCGTACTGTTCTTTTACAAAAGCCGTATAAGACTCTTTTTTATCCTTTTGCATCAGGTTATTTACAACAGTAACGGAACGAGAAGCATCAGACACATGAATTATATTACCGCTATATTGTGGTTCGATTTTAACTGCGGTGTGTAAACGTGAGGTTGTTGCACCGCCGATAAGAATCGGATTTTTAAAGTTCAGACGTTCCATTTCTTTGGCAACATGTACCATTTCCTCAAGCGAGGGTGTGATAAGTCCGCTTAAACCAATAATATCAACGTCTTTATCTTTTGCTGTTTGTAAAATAGTTTCAGCGGAAACCATAACACCAAGATCAATAATTTCAAAGTTGTTACAACCGAGGACCACTCCGACTATATTTTTACCAATATCGTGTACATCACCTTTGACCGTTGCCAAAAGAATTTTACCTCTTGAAGACTGTTTTCCTTTTTCCGCTTCCAAATAAGGTTCAAGATGTTCAACCGCTATTTTCATAACACGAGCCGAACGAACCACTTGTGGGAGAAACATTTTTCCTGCTCCAAAAAGATTTCCGACAATTTTCATACCATCCATTAACGGTCCTTCGATAAGTTCAAGCGGAACAGAACCAGCTTGTCGAAGTTCTTCGATATCTTTAACTATATGATCGGTAATACCATGCACTAATGCGTGTGAAATTCGTTCGGCAGGTTGCAATTTGCACCATTGATCGTCGACTATATTACTTTTCTTTTTGCCTTTTGTTTTCTGAGCAAGAATTGTTAATCTCTCGGTGGCAGTATCGGAACGATTTAGGATGAGGTCTTCTATAATATTACGCAATTCGGGTTTAATGTCATCATAAATTGTCAGTTGTCCGGCGTTGACTATTCCCATGTCCATACCTGCTTTTATGGCATGGTATAAAAAGACCGAGTGCATTGCCTCTCGAATATAATCATTGCCTCTAAATGAAAAAGATAGATTGCTGACACCACCTGAAATTTTTATATAAGGTAGTTCTTTTTTCAAAGTTTTGCAGGCGTTTATAAAATCAACCGCATACGAATTATGTTCTTTGATACCGGTTGCAACAGCAAAAATATTAAGGTCAAAAATAATATCTTCCGGAGGAAAATTTATTTTTTCTGTCAGCAGTTTATAGGCACGTTTACAAATTGAAACTTTTCGGTTATAGCTGTCTGCCTGCCCGTCTTCATCAAATGCCATAACAATAGCAGCAGCACCATATTGAATTATCTTATCTGCTTTTGCTAAAAAAGCATCTTCGCCGTCTTTTAAGGAAATTGAATTGACAATGCCTTTGCCTTGCAGACATTTAAGACCTGCTTCTATAATGTCCCAATCAGATGAATCGACCATTACCGGAACCTTGGCAATGTCGGGTACTGAAGCTGCTTGGTTAAGGAACTTTACCATAGCATCTTTGCCGTCAAGCATCGCATCATCCATATTGACATCAATAATTTGAGCTCCGCTACGTACCTGCTGCATGGCAATATCAAGTGCTTTTTCATATTCACCTAATTTAATAAGTTTAGCAAACCGAGCTGAACCGGCAACATTGGTACGTTCGCCAATATTAACGAATAAAGAATCCTCCCGAATAACCATCGGCTCTAATCCTGACAGACGGGTCAATCGTTTCTGTTCTCTAACTACTCTTGGTTTAATTTCTTGTATGGCATCACAAATTGCTATTAGATGCTTTGGTGTAGAACCACAACATCCACCGACAATATTCAGTAAACCGTCATTTGCAAAATCTTTTAAAATTGATGCCATATATTCGGGGGTATCGTCATATTCACCAAACTGATTTGGCAGACCGGCATTTGGATAGATAGAAATATAGCAATCAGCAAGGTTTGAAAGTTCTTCAATAAAAGGTCTGAGAGTATCTGCCCCCATGGCACAATTGAGTCCGACTGCAAACGGTTTAACATGACGAATAGAATTCCAGAACGCTTCGGTAGTTTGTCCTGAGAGAGTTCGTCCGCTTTTATCGGTAATTGTTCCTGAAATCCAGATAGGAAAATCAGAGAGGTTGTATTCATCTAATAACTTATTAATCGCAAAAAGTGAAGCTTTGGCATTTAAAGTATCAAAAATAGTTTCGACTAAAAAAATATCTATGCCACCATCGAGAAGCCCTTTTGCCTGTTCGTAGTAAGCATCACACATCATGTCAAAATCTGCAGTACGTAACCCCGGGTTGTTTATATCGGGAGAGATAGAACAGGTACGGTTGGTAGGACCAAGGGAACCTGCCACAAAACGAGGTTTACTGTTGTCTTGCTGAGTGAATTTCTCTGCTTCTTGTTTGGCTATTTTTGCTGCTTCAAGGTTTATTTCATAAGCATATTTTTCAGTTTGGTAATCTGATTGTGAAATTGCGGTTGCATTAAATGAGTTAGTACCGATAATATCAGCACCAGCCGTTAGATATGCTCTTTGAATTTCAGCAATAATTTTTGGCTGTGTAAGTGAAAGCAGGTCATTATTACCTTTGAGGTCAACAGGGTGTTTTGCAAAACGGCTGCCTCGAAAATCAGACTCCGAGAGTTTATAGGCTTGAATCATAGTACCCATGGCACCATCAAAAATAAGGATTCTCTCGGTAATAAGGTTTTGTAGTTGCTTCAATTTGTTCATACATAATCTCTATAATTGTTATACACAAACTTATAATTTACAATATCTACAAAAGTATACTATATAAAATTACTCTATGTTGAAAAATAATGTCATAAAACATTATAATTTTAACCTATTTTTATGGAACATTTTTATTATGTTATTGTTTGAACAGGTAAGAATAACCCTAAACGATGATAGAATACAATAATGCCGCATACAACTGCAAATAATAGGCTTTTGACTCCTGACGGTGTTAAGCGCGGATATATACAAGCTGAAAAATTAACTGAACTCTGGTTTCATACCGGAACTGATTGCAATCTAGGCTGCTCATTCTGTTATGAAGATGCAAAACCGGGTGACAGACGAATTGAACTACTTACTTTTGTAGATGCCAAACAATATATTGATGAGGCGGTTAAAATTGGCGTTGAACGTTTTTCATTTACAGGCGGTGAGCCGTTTGTAAACAAAGAATTCCTCAAAATACTTTCTTATGCCTTAGAACATCGACCTTGCTTGGTATTAACTAACGGAACCGGACCGATACGAACAAAGTTTGATGAAGTATTACAACTTAAAGAAAAACCAAACAAACTAAAGTTTCGCATTTCTATTGACCACCCTGATGAAAAAGAACATGATAACGGCAGAGGAAAAGGTTCCTTTGCTATAGCAATGGAAACACTATCACTTCTACATCAAAATGGGTTTAATATTTCGGTGGCACGCTATGGACGACAAAGTGAAGACAAAAAAGCAGTTGAAGAAAAATTTCGACAACTGTTTATAAAAGCACAGCTACCGAAAGATACTAAAATAGTTGTTTTTTATAATCTGTTTAAAGCCAACAAATCGGTTGATGTTCCACACATTACCGAAAACTGTATGACAACATACAAAGATGAAAAGTCTCGTGCGGAGTTTATGTGTTCCTACAGCCGAATGATTGTTAAAAAAAATGGTCAAACAGGTGTGTACGCCTGTACGCTTGTTGATGATGATAATCAATATAATTTGAGTAAAACACTTAAAGAAACAATTGATGTGAAGATAATGCTTGGGCATCATCGCTGTTTTTCCTGTTTTTCATCGGGGACATCCTGTTCTGAAGGTTAGATATTACAAATGAAAATTTGATTTTTCAGTGAAATCAAAATATATTATCATTACAGAAATATGTTTATTTAAAAGGAAATATTTTGGTTACACGCTGTGTCTGTTTTGGAAAAAAATTCTCTGAACTAAAAAAAATAGCATTAAATTATAATATTAAAACAATTGAAGAGTTACAAAAATATGTACGGTTTGGAGAGAACTGTAAACGATGTCATCCGTATGTAAACCTGATGCTTAAAACCGGTCAAACCGAATTTGAACCATTACCACATATACCTGAACCGGGGACTCCTGATTAGAAAATATATTCTTTTTGTTTTGAAATACGCCGAATGAAATTGGCAATGCATATATGACCAATTTGGAGGACTGCCTCAGAACTGAGTACTATTGATTGAACAAATGTTCTTTGTTGGCAAGAGCAGTTAAGATATGATCTTCCCATTTCCCATTGATGAAGAGATAATCTTTTGCGGTTCCCTCAATATCAAAATTTAGTTTTTTGAGAACACTTAAACTTCTTTCATTTGTTGTCATACAATTAGCCATTATACGGTGGAAATTCAAAGTTTGAAACATATAACTAATTGCAACTGATAATGATTCATGCATAAACCCCTTCCTTTGACACTTTTCATCTAGAGAATACCCCAAATAGGCAGCCTGAAATGCTCCACGAATAAATCCGGAAAAATGAATCATTCCAATAATGCGATAGGGGGATTCTTTTTCAAAAAGAAAAAGTCTAAGCGATTCATCATTTCTAAATTTATGCAGGTCAGATACAACACATTCTGTCCAATTTTTTTCCGTAAAAAAATAATCGGGGCGAATAGGGTCAAACGGTTTATGAAATTGGCGGTTTCTGCTAAAATAGTCAGCAATTTCAAAAGCATCATTAAGATGTGTCTGCCTTATAAAAAGACGATCTGATTCTAATACGACATACTTTGAATTCATTTTATCTCTGAACTGTTCGGAATAAAATTTAATGATGCTGAATTCACACAATAGCGTAACCCTGTAGGATTGGGACCGTCATCAAACATATGACCTAAGTGAGAACCGCAACGAGAACATTTAACCTCTATTCTACTCATACCTAACGAATCATCGTTTTTTTCAGTTATTGACGAGTCTGAAAACGGCTTAAAAAAGGCAGGCCATCCCGAACCTGAATCATATTTTGTATCTGATGAAAAAAGTTCATATCCGCATGCGGCACAAATATATTTTCCGTCTGTTTTATTGTGATACAATTTACCTGTACCCCCACGTTCGGTTCCTCCTTCACGCAAAACATGATACTCTTCTTCTGTGAGACGTTCTCTCCACTCGTCATCAGTTAAAACAATTTTACCGTCAGCATTTGGAATGAGTTCTTTTTTCTCTTTTTTCAAATCTGCTTCCTTTGTAGTTTGTGAGACAATATTATTATACATAGCAATTACGCCAAAGACAACGAAAGTAATAATAATTAATTTTGGTTTTTTCAGAAACGACATATAAATTCCTTTTTTTAGTATTTATTTTAAAACAAAGAGAATAAAAAAGAGTTCCTTTCAAAATAAATTGTATCGAATTCGAACTTGACATTCCTTGGAAAAGCTGTTTACCTCTTTATAATATAAAGTAAAGGAATACAAATGATTTATAATAATAAGAAATACAGTAAATTTACTGAAGCGTTTCCAAAGCAAGAACTTAGCGGCAGATTAATCGGCAGGTCGATTACCAAACACATTCCTAATCGAAAAGATAAAACAGTTTCACTAGATACGGTTATGGAAATTATTCAGGATGGAGACACAATTTCTTATCCTCATTATTACCGCACCGGTGATTACGGTTTACAGCTAATTGTCGAAAAACTTCGTGAACATCATAAAAAAGATATAAAAATTTACGGCAATGCATTTTTTGATAACTGTGACCCATGGTTGTTTGAAGCAATCCGTGACGGAATTATCGGCGGTATCTACGGAAACCTATATCGAAAGATAGGACAGCATCTTATGCAGGGAGAACTTCTTCCTTGGGTGGGAGTTGGTTATTCACATGGAAATCGGGTAAGAAAATTACAAACAGGTGAAGTAAATGTAAAGGTTGCATTTGGACCGGTGCCGATTGCCGATATTTATGGTAACGCAAATGGGATATACGGCAAAAATGACCATCTCTGTGGACCGATTGGTTTATTTTCTGCCGATGCTGAGTATGCCGAATATGTCTGTTTGTTGGCAGGAACTGTTCAAAAGACTGTTGTCATGCCAACACAGCTATCAATGGAACAGGTTGATTTTGTTGTACAGGTTGAAACCCCCGGGTTAAATTCTGGAATTGGTTCCGGTACACTTGATTTGGACAATGCCCGCAAGAATCCATTTAATGCATCTGTTGCTGATAATATTACAAAAGTAATCAAAGCATCCCGTGTGGTTCAAGATGATTTTTCATTTCAGGTAGGTTCTGGTGCCGGACTATTGATTTTAGAAAATATTCGTTCAATTTTAAAAGAAGAAAAAATCAGAGCGAATTTTTCAATTGGAGGAGTTACCTCGCTTCATGTCGACATGCTTGATGAAGGTACTTTGTTTCAGCTGATGCATGGACAATTATTTGAACCAAACAGCAGAATGTTTGAATCAATGCGGACAAACCCGCATCATCACCAAATATCTACAGCTTACTATGCATCAGTTGTAAATAAAGAAGCTGCCGTTAATCTTTTAGATTTAGCTGTTCTTTCGACATTGGAAGTTGATTTAGAATTTAATCTCAACACCGTTTGTGCCAATGGTCGGATAATCGGCGGAATTGGCGGTGGACAGGATGTTGCTGCCGGAGCTGACTTAACAATTATTTTTCTTCCTCTTGCCACAGGCAAAAACGGTAAGGGATTTCCAAAAGTGGTTGAAAAAGTATATACAAAAACTACCCCGGGGGAAGTTGTTGATATTGTTGTAACCGAAGAATTTGCTGTGATAAATCCAAAGAGTAAAAGTAAATATATAGAAACTTTACAAAAGAGGGCTTCTGAATTTGATGTTACCTTACTTTCAATAGAGGAATTAGCTCAAAAGTCAAAAGAGAAAGCAGAAAGTTTTGGTATGCTTCCAAAAAGAACAGAAACAACCGATGAAGTTGTACATGTTATAGAATGGCGTGACGGGACATTACTTGACACTATAAAAAAACCAATATAATACTTTCTGATTAGATTGGTTCTTGAGTATTAAAGAAAACAACTTTTTTGCTGTAATCTCATAAGTGTTATTGGGTTACAGCAAAATGGGTTCGTTTTTTGAAATAGCGTTTATTTTTTTCTTTACCTTGTTTATATAAAATTCCAGTTGATTGTTTAGTGTTTTCTCGGTTGGCTTTAGTTTGTTTTGATAGGGTCATAGTTTTCCTCTTGGGTGATGATTTTATTAATGAAGAGGGGTTAGCTTTTTAGGGAGATGTTGTGGGGAAAATGGAGGGATGTTATGAAGGGTAGACGAGGATGTCTGCTACCTGCTGAAATAATTTCTCTGTTTTGGTAGTTCCTGATTTTGATTTATCAAAATTGTGAACTACCGATTAAGTGTCAGTTCACAATTCACTTTTAGTGAATCAGGAACTGACACAACTTGGGAAAAAATGATTGAAGAAAATTATAAACTGACATCTGTTGTCAGTCAGATGTTATACCTTAATATAAAACTTACAATGATGTTGATACTCTTCCATAATGTCATTCCCAGCTTGATTGGGAATCTAGAAAGCAAAAGTTGGAAAATTGAACTCATTGAAAATTATAATCCCGAATGGAAAGATTTATATTTTGGAATAATTTAGTGACTGGATTCCCATTTTCATGGGAATATAGAAAGCAATTGAATGAAAAATTATTATATTTATATCTTAGCAAGCAAAAGAAACGGTACACTCTATATTGGAGTAACCAATGATTTAATAAAACGAGTGTATGAACACAAGAATAAACTTGTAGAAGGATTTACAAAAAAGTATAATATTGACATGTTAGTTTATTATGAAGTATCAGAAAATATTGAGTCAGCAATTATTCGAGAAAAACAGTTAAAAAAATGGAACAGAAATTGGAAGCTTGAACTTATTGAAAATTTTAACCCAGAATGGAAAGATTTATATTTGGGATTGATTTAGTGACTGGATTCCCATTTTCATGGGAATGACATTAGAGAAAAGAATGGCAATATTTAAAGGCGTCGTCGGGAACCCTTTCCCGACGATTAAACAGTCAGGAAAGGGTTCCTGACTGCTCAAGTTGTGACAATTTTGACTTTTTCAACAAGCCCTTTCATGGGAATGACATTAGGAAAAGAATGGCAATATTGAAGGAAATAATCCTAAGAGAAAAAAGTGATAATATGGAAGTATTTATTGCGAAATATTTATTACAATGATTATTACAATGGTA
>CALCCW010000048.1:0-5724 GCA_937900185.1 uncultured candidate division Zixibacteria bacterium
TCAGTTACTCTTTTGACCGGGTGTACAGGTTTTATTTACACACCTTGGCCTCAACAAAGGTTTTCCTTGTTGCATTTTTTTTAGGCTTGGGCTTCTTTTGAGGCATTAGAGGCAAGAAACTTGAAGCGGACTTTCTTTTTTATGGCGGTTTTTTTCTGGTTGGGGGTAAAGGTTCTCCTTTTTGATTTGCTCTTAAACCCATTACCAATGTTCCATATTTTTCTGAATTTGCCAGTTGGATTATGGCGTATCCTCTTACTGCCGGTATGACTGCTATTATGATAGGTATTGCATTGGGTACTATGTCAAGTTCTCTCCGTATTATTTTAGGTATTGAACGTTCTCACATCGGGGGAGCATAATTATGGTAAGTACAATTGCTACAGTATTGATGTGGATAGTTGGGCTTTCACTGATTTATGTTTTATACCGTACTATCAAAGGGCATCCTATTGAAAGAAGAATAGTATTTTTATATATAGCATTAGCTATTTCACTCCCGTTACTCATGCAAAAAACAGCTCCGGTACCGGTGACTGCTGATGTACAGCAATTAGTTAATGCCTTGGATAAACTTCCTCCCGGTTCAAAAGTATTAGCAGCGTTTGACTATGACCCGTCGTCGGCACCTGAATTGCAACCGATGGGCGTTGCGTTTATGAAATATGCGTTTAAGCATGATTTAAAAGTTATCGTGATGGGACTTTGGCCGCAGGGTCCGCAACAGGCAAATCAAGCTATTGAAGAGGCAATGAAAGATCCGGCAATAGCTGATAAAAATTTACAATATGGTATAGACTATGCTAATCTTGGTTATCAATCTGGAGCAGAATTTGTTATTCAATCAATGGGTTCTGATTTTAAACGAATGTTCCCGCTCGATGACCGTCATATTCCGTATGATTCGCTCCAAATATTAAATGATGTTACGAACTTTAGTAATATAGATTTCATCTTCAATCTTTCTGCCGGTAAACCGGGGACTGTTGAATGGATTCAGATTGCTGTTGACCGCTTTGGAGCCACCTGTGGTGGAGGTAACACCGCTGTACAGGCTCCGCAAGTATATCCATATTTACGGTCGGGACAGTTGACCGGATTATTAGGCGGTATGAGTGGTGGAGCGGAATTTGAAAAAGCAATAAATGAAAAAGGTCAGGCGAGTACATTCATCTTTGCCCAGATGATTTCACATGCCATGGTTATTGCTTTTATTATTATGGGAAATATAGCTTTCTTTATATCACGTAAGAAAAAGAAAGCGTAGAGGAACAGCATGGAACTTTTAGGAATTTGGGTAGCAGCTTTATTGACATTAGGGATTTTTTCTTTCTTATACAAAGATAATCCGGTGTATAAAATTTGTGAATCAATCTTTATCGGAGTGTCGGCAGGATATTGGGCGATTGCAAACTTTTTTGATGCTCTTCAAAAAAAGTTCTGGGTTGGAGTTTTTCCAACTGACGGTTCTGACCCAAATTATTTTTTATGGTTTGGTGCTTTGCTTGGTGTACTTATGCTGCTGCGGCTGAGTTCAAAAATTGGCTGGATAGCTCGTTGGCCGCTTGCATTTATTGTTGGTGCAACTGCCGGCTTGTATATGATGATTTACTTTGTGTCAAATGCCATGAATCAGGTAGCATCTACAATGAGAGATGTCGTCGTGACTAACCCTGATACTCATCTTATTATTTGGGGGGAAACTATTGGTTCTATTATTATTGTGATTGGAGTTATTTCCGGGTTGGTTTATTTCTTCTTTTCTAAAGAACACAAAGGTGTGTTTGGGCAGACGGCAAAAGTAGGTATTTGGTTTTTGATGATTACATTTGGTGCTCATTTTGGCTATACGGTCATGAGTCGTATGTCTTTGTTAATTGGAAGAATTGATTTCTTGTTCCGAGATTGGCTCCATCTGTTAAAATAGTATAAAATTAGGTAAGCTCTATATAAATTTAGATAATGAAATTTATCTCTGTTATAATTGTTTTTTTTCTTTCTCTATCTGTTTCTACTGAACAAAACGATGTTAAAGCAATATCGTTATTCGTTAATAATACTCATACTCTACAAGCATCATATACAACATGTACGATTGTTGGATTTGATATATATAATGAAAATATTAAGTTAAATATATATTACTAAAGGAATGCCTATGAAGGTGAAACTATTAATTGCTGTTATGATTTTTGCCGTCAGTTCTTTCTGTGTGGCTGAAGAGAACACAGCTGGGATTGATACTACAGCAACTGCTGTTGATTCTATTCGTTTGCCGGCTCCTCCGTTAAATCTAACCGGTAAGGATAAACCGAATGATCATGGTCATGCGGTTGTTCTGAATTGGGATTTATCAGCAGATGACGGAGCTGGAGCAAATTCTGTGCTTCGCTATGATATCTATCGATGGGTACCGCAGCTAATGCTTGATCTCGATTTAGTGCGTGATTCTATATCTGTTATCCAAAAGATATTACGACATACAACTAATGGAATCAAAGAAGGTTCTCAAACGGACAGTATGAAAAATATCTTTAGTGTTAAAACAAGAGATGAGCTTTTTGATATTCGGAACAAATTAATCAAATATGTCAAAAAGGAAAATAAAGGTCTCGCTGAGGCTTCAAAATCGTATCCTTCCGGTGGTGCTTGGCTGTATGTTGATAAAAAACCATCCGGTACAAAGACATTTGTGCATATCGGAAGTAAAGAACCTACATCATCTTCTTTTGTTCCTGATTTTGCGAATCTCTATTATAGAGTTTATGCTGTTACTGTTAAAGGAGCCAGATCAAGTTCTCAAATTTTAGGACCTATTCAATCAAGTGGACAGTGGTTTAATACATATCGTATTCCGGTTGCTTATTCCGTTGTTATATTCACTTTTCTTACTATTTATTATGTGAGGAAAGCTAAAAAGGGTGCTGATTTATATGTTCGCCCATTAGGTGGTATTGAAGCTGTCGATGATGCTATCGGTCGTGCGACTGAAATGGGTCGTCCGATTTTATATGTTTTAGGGCTTGGTTCTGCGGCGGATATTGCGACGATTGCCTCGTTTACTATTTTGGGGCGTGTTGCCAAAAAAGTTGCCGAGTATCAAACAGAACTTTTAGTACCAACCTATGATCCGATTGTTATGACTGTTGCTCAAGAGGTTGTCAAATCAGCCTATCTTGATGCCGGTCGTCCTGATGCGTATAAAGAAGATACGGTTCATTTTGTCACTCAGTCGCAATTCGCTTATGTGGCGGCTGTTAACGGTATCATGCTTCGTGAACTTCCTGCTACCAATGTGTATATGGGTAAATTCTTTGCTGAATCTCTTATTCTTGCTGAAACAGGTGCCTTAGCTGGTTCTATTCAGATTTCCGGTACTGATGAAATTGCACAGATTCCTTTCTTTATTGTTGCATGTGATTATACACTCATCGGAGAAGAACTCTACGCTGCTTCGGCATATTTGGGTAAAGAACCTGTTCTTTTAGGTTCATTAAAAGCTCAGGATTACGCAAAGGCTGTTATTATTGTGTTGGCTGTTATTGGAGTCATTTTGGCTCAGTTTGATTTCGGTCATTATTTTGTTAAACTTTTTGAAGTAGCGAATTAGGAGGAGTATATTTATGAAAAGACAAATACCGTTTGTTTTAGTATTTCTCGCCGGTGCATTTATGGCATTTCAATACTATGTTCCTCATGAATCATCTGAATTTGTGTATGAATTCTTACTTGACTGGACTATGATTATTGGAATATTTGCCCTTGCTTTGGGTATATGGTCGCTGTATCAAGTTTCGGTAGACAAAATCAAACTAAGAAAAGAGAACTGGGCTTATTCCTATGTAACGCTTATCGGTTTGTTTATAATGGTACTGTTTGGGTTTACATATAAAATAGGCGACAGTTGGGGAATGTATTCGTTGTTTGTGGTTTCGCTGATGGCGTTGTTGATGTTTTTAATACAGACTACGATTTCAAAGTCTAAAGGGCTATGGTTAGGGCTTTCAGCTTTGGCACTTATTGTTGCGATTGCTGTTACTGTATTTGACGACTCTTGGGGCGTTGCTTTTATGACATCAGAAGGTTTAAAAAACACAATGTTTACAAATTTTGCTGACTTTGTGTTGACTCCTATTTTGTCGACGATGTTCTCACTGTTAGCATTTTTTATAGCATCGGCTGCATACCGTGCATTTAGAGCAAGAAATGTTCTGGCATCACTTTTGTTAATTGCAGCTTTGATAGTAATGCTGCGTTTTAATCCTTATATGCCATTTGGCTTACCTGATTATATGATGAAAATTTCCAATTGGCTTATGAATGTTCCTAATTTAGCGGCTCAGCGTGCTATTGTTATCGGTATCGGACTTGGTATTGTGGCAACATCGCTTAAAGTTATTTTGGGCATTGAACGCGGCTATATGGGGAAAGGATAAGATATGAATCAATCTACGAATATATTTGACCGAATGATGAGTATCGACAGAAGATGGATATTTCTTTTTCTTATTGTCGTTTGTGTCGGAACGTATGTTGCCGATTTTCAGATACCTATAAATACTGTTCCCGAAGTAGAATCTATATATAACTTTTTAGATACTCTTCCTGAAGGGAAAATTGTATTAATTGCTATTGACTATGATCCAAATAACTTGGCTGAACTTCATCCAATGACTTATGCGATTGTAGAGCATCTCTGGAGGAAAAAAATAAAAATTATTTTTACATCTCTTTCGCAGCTTGGACCTGCTATGGCTGACCAAGCGATTAGAGATATTTCTGACTCGCTTAAAGTTGATAAAACCTACAATGGTGTCAAATACAAGGGACGTGAAATTGTTAATGGTGTTGATTACACTTTCTTAGGCTACAAGCCTTATTACGCTTTGATTATTTTGGGTATGGGGCAGGACTTCAGGCTTAATTTCCCAAATGATTATTATGGCACTCCTCTTGATGATTTACCGATGATGCAGGGGGTTATTAACTATGACCAAATTGCATGTGTGGTTGATTTGTCAGGCGGTAATATTACCGATGCCTGGATTTCGTATGGACAGGGTCGTTTTAACTTCCCATTGATGCTCGGTTTGACCGGTGTTATGACTGCTCAGTATTATCCGTTCTTAGGTTCAGGGCAGGTTCTGGGAATCATGGGCGGGCTGCTTGGAGCAGCTCAATATGAAGAGCTGGCTGATAACCCGGGACGAGCCAAAGATGGTATGAGAATTCAATTGTTTGCTCATTATGTTATTATTCTGTTTATCGTACTCGGTAATATCGGATATTTTATGAGTAAACGTAAAAGAACGGAAGGAGGCAACTAATATGGATTTTTCAACTTTTCTATGGATGACATGCGGTATCTTTTTAACATTAGCAACATTTTCATTTCTTTATAAAGATAATCCGTTTTATAAATTTGCAGAACATCTTGTTGTTGGTGTCTCTGCCGGGTTCTTTGTGATTATGCTTTGGCATGGCACGCTTGTACCTAATTTATTTCAAAAGCTCGAAGATGGCGACTGGTATATGTTATGGCTGAACTCATCTGAATGGTGGTATATGATACCGGCTATTTTAGGTGTGCTGATGTGGACTCGTTTTTCTCATAAATATGCCTGGGTTTCTCGTTGGCCAATGGCATTGTATATCGGTATTTCTACCGGTATGAGATCGGAAGAGCGTCGTGTAGGGAAAGAGTGTAGATCTCGGTGGTCGCCG
>CALCCW010000049.1:0-11279 GCA_937900185.1 uncultured candidate division Zixibacteria bacterium
TTGATATGTGAACACGTGAATTCACTTATGATATTATATTATTTGCGTTTTTTTTTTAATGATACGGCGACCACCGAGATCTACACTCTTTCCCTACACGACGCTCTTCCGATCTCGGCAGTATTTCCAAAATTTATTGAAGCACTATTAAAAGGGAAACAACCGACAGTATTTGGTGATGGGGAACAGTCACGTGATTTTACCTATATAGATAATTGTGTACAAGCGAATTTACTTGCGGCTACTAATGATGATATTTGCGGTGATTATTTTAATGTTGGTTGTAACGGACAGTTTACGCTCAATGAAACATTGGACATCCTACGAGAAATTATCGGGTGTGATATTAAAGCAATCTATCAAGACGAACGAGCCGGCGATATTAAACATTCGTATGCATCGATTGATAAGCTCGCCAAGTTTGGTTATGAGCCTGAAGTTGAATTCAAAGAGGGAGTCCGTCGAACTGTTGAGTATTATAGAAAGCAGTTAGGGTTGTAAGAAGCATATCATTGGCAGACGAGGGTGTCTGCCATGCACAAGTTGTCAGTTCACAATTCGCCTAGGCGAATCAGGAACTGACAAAACAGAAAATTTATTTCCATCATACATCCAGCTACGTAAAGAAATGGATTGCTACTATCAGTACCGGTCTCATCTAAATACAAACGAAAACTACACACAAAATCCTACCCTATTATGGCTTATACTTTTCTCTTTACATACCACTTCTCACTTGATTTGGCAAGAGTATAATTACCATTATTAGGAGTTGTTCTGACCCTTCGACAAGCTCAGAAGTAGGTCGGTGTTCCGTTGGTTTATAATCGTAAGATTTTAAAGTCGAGAAACCCGACATATAGTCAGGAAAGGGTTCCTGACTACACAATTAAACAGATGTCGGGTTTCTCACGATTATATTTTTTGGAATCGGAACCACGACCTACATAAATTTATTCTTCTATGCTAAATTTCCAACCGCAAAAGAATTTTTCACCTGCTTCTAAATCCGGCGGGCAACAGATAACTTCGGTTTTTATTCTTGAGTCGATTGTACTAGCAAAGCCGGTGTATTCAACAATGCCGACTTCTTTGCATGGGAACAGAGGCATTTTTTTTCTGACTCGTGCTGATTGTACACGGCAGTCAATCATATAAAATTCAAATGAGTTCTCGGTTTCATTTTTTATTGTTTGTTTGTTAATAGCGGCATACAATCTGAACTGCAAAGCTTTCTTGAGTCCCTCAAGTCCTGAGTTTTCAGCAATATTATGACGTTTCATAATACGTCGTGCTTCAATGACAGTAAATTTTTCCCATGCTTCGGTGTCGTATTGAATAGCTGTTTTCATGTCCTGCCCTCGTTCGACTGCCTGAAACCAAAGTCCGTCATGAGCAAGCCAGTTTTTGGAGAAATCTTCAATAACACCTAACAGTTGTTCTTTATCTAAATCTTTAAATTCCATAATATAACCCTTTCATAATAAGTGTGCATAAAAAGTACATGAATTTTGTCCAAAAATCAAATTTTTCTCTGTTCTTTTTTAAAAAGATGGTTATTTTAAAGTATATAATTTTTTTAAACTGATTTCAACTTGTTTCGTCAATAGACTACCGGAGAACAAATATGCGATTATTACGAACATTTTTTATTTTAACTATCATCTTATGCCCTGTATTTATACATGCTGCCGACATCTCTGATGATTTACAAGCTCAAATGCAAGTCTCAAAAACTGACCAACTTATATCGGTTTGGATAGAGTTACCAAAAGTTGTGAACGGAAAACAAATAGCCGCCGCTCATTCATCTGCAATGCAGACAAGAGCCGAGCGGTATAAAGTAGTTCTGACTAATCTTAAAGAAAGTCATGCAAATGCACAGCGGTCGGTTTTAGGATATTTACGTTCATTGCCAAACTTTCAAGATAAAAATATAAAACCGCATTGGATGATAAATCTTGTTGAAGCAGACCTTACATCGCAAGAAATTATAAAACTTGCTAATCGTACAGATATTGAAAAGATATATATTGCTCCGCAGTTAGTAACAATAGAACCTAAAATTGTGCAAAAAAGCAGTATGAGTCTTTCTGCCGGTGTTGAATCAAACTTGACATATATCAGAGCCGATTCGGCATGGAAGATGGGTTACACCGGTGCAGGGTCGGTTGTTTGTTCATTTGATACCGGAGTTGACGGGGAGCATCCTGCCTTAAAACATAGTTGGAGAGGTCTTGACGGTGATTCCTTGGCATCGTGGTTTGACCCTGCCAAGAATCAATTAGCTCCTCATTCTGTTCCGGATTGTGGTTTAACAGGTTGTAATACTAATCATGGTACGCACACAATGGGTATTATGGTAGGTGTTGATACATTATCCGGCGATACTGTTGGTGTTGCACCCGGGGCAAAATGGATTTCTGCGGCGGTTATTGATATTGCGGGAACATCTATTGTTGATGCTTTTGAATGGGCGGCAGACCCGGACGGAGACCCAAATACTATGGATGATATTCCTGATGTTATCAACCATAGTTGGGGGATACCGGGGTTAGAATGTGAAAATCTTTTTTATGATTTAATAGATAACACCGAAGCTTTAGGAATAGTTAATATATTTGCTGCCGGTAATGAGGGTGGATTCGGTGCATCAACAATTCGTAATCCTGCCAATAGAGCAAATGACTCCCTTGATTGTTTTGCTATTGGTAATATCGATCATCTAACCGAAGCAGTGTCAGGAAGTTCTTCAAGAGGTCCATCTATTTGTCCGGTAGGAGCAATTAAACCAAATGTCGTTGCTCCGGGGACTGCGATAAGGTCAACATATCCAAATGGGTTGTATGGCTCTATGTCGGGAACATCAATGGCGGCTCCTCATGTGTCGGGACTTGTTGCTTTACTGCGTCAAAAAAATCCAAATGCGACAGTCGATGAAATTAAAACGGCAATTCTGACTTCGACTCAAAATATTGGACAGGTCGTTCCGAATAATGATATAGGATGGGGAGTGATTGATTGTGTTACTGCGTTAAATAATTTATCATCGGTTAATTCGACTCCAAATATTTCTTTGTACAGTTTTGACCATCCATCCATCTCAGCAGGTGACACGGTAGTTGGTACAATCGTCTTGCAAAACAGGGGAGCATCGGTAAGTTCTGTTACTGCTTCTATTATCGGTGTGAATCCTGCATTGGAAGTTCTTGCCGGTTCGGCATCATTTGGAACTATTGCCGAGGGGGATACCGTTAGAGCAGGTTCATCATTTGAAGCAGTCGTTGCAGATACCGCATCGGTTGGTTCGTTTCTTCCTATTGATTTAGAAGTGTCGGGAGCAGGGTATACTGATACTTTAAAGCTTTATTATGTAGTTGAACCAAAAACATCTCGCTCTTTCGTAACTCATAATGTTGGAAATATTCAGTTTTCTCTTTCAAATTTTGGTACTTTTGGTTTAGGTGCCGGTTCATTTTTCCCCATAGGCGGTTCAGGATTTCGCTATAATGGCGGGGGAGATGATTTATTTGAGGGTGGGCTTATGATAGGACAGAATTTAACAAATGTTTCTGACGGTGTTCGTAATCTCGGTGGTGAACCGGATGGAGATTTTCAAGTGATGCCGGGCGGTGATATTACATTTGTAACTCCCAAAATAGGTGTTACTCAAGAATCGTTTGCACGCTTTTCAGACTCTAGAGCTGAGAACCCTATTGGGCTTGAGATTGAACAAAATAGTTATGCCTTTAGTAATGTTCTATATCAGGACTTTATTATTTTACAATTTGTGATTACAAACCGTTCGGGTGGTTCTTTGAGTAATCTGTATGTCGGGTTGTATATGGATTGGGATGTCCCTACATATAATTCAAATGCAGGAGGATATGAACTCACCGATGATTTCTCATGGGTTGCGTATAATAGTTCAGGAGTTCTTTCTAATTATCGCGGGGTTAAAGTTCTTCATCCGGCAACGGATGGATCGTTTACTGAGCTTGCTGATTCTGCTGCGTTCCCTTCTTCGCTTGCTGATGCTGCTCATGACGGTTTAACGGAATTGGAAAAAATAAGAGCATTGTCAAACGGTTTTGCGGGAAGTGAAACTTTCAAAAGTCTACGAAAAGATTTGTTTCAAGTAACATCAGCAAAGATTTCACTTGCTGATAATCAAATCGACACTGTTACATTTGCATTACTTGCCGGTGATACGTATTCGGATATTCAAAATGCCGCTTTAGAAGCATCTAATGTTTATCTTGGACTTATTGATTTTGACAATGATGGAATAAGTGATTCAATTGATAATTGTCCATTTACTTATAATCCAACTCAAGAAGATACAGATGGTGACGGTGTTGGAGATTCGTGTGATGTTTGTATAGGTTTTGATGATTTAGCAGATGTAGACAACGATGGAGTACCTGATAGTTGTGATATATGTCCGGGTTTTGATGATTTAGCAGATGCAGACAATGATGGAGTACCTGATAGTTGTGATATATGTCCGGGTTTTGATGACTTAGCAGATGCAGACAATGATGGAGTACCTGATAGTTGTGATATATGTCCCGGCTTTGATGATTTGGCAGATGCAGACAACGATGGAGTACCTGATAGTTGTGATATAGAACTGCCGCAAAGTTTTTCCTTGTCTCAGAATTATCCGAATCCGTTTAATCCGACAACATCAATTTTGTTTGAACTGCCCAAGCGTACGGAGTATAAATTTGAGATATTTAATTTAGTTGGACAGAAAATATATGAGAAAAATGAAACAGCCGATGCCGGACAGTATAGCATAGTATGGGATGCATCTGAATTTGCCTCGGGGGTGTATTTGTATAAACTAACATCAGATTCATATTCTGAAAGCAAGAAGATGCTTCTGTTGAAATAGATTAAGAATTAAAAGAGACAGTTTGAATGCCGGTTAATTTTTGAAGTTGATCGGCTTCTTTTTTATAGCGTGTAAATAATATAATATTTTGTTTATCAATATCTTCAAAATGAAAATCACCTAAATGACGGTATTCATTTTCTGACTCCCAATTTGTACGTTCACCTTTTGATTGGGTAAGCCAAACTTTTTCATTTATAATGGAAATGTCGTCGGATCCGTTTTTATCATAGTACAACACTTTTTGAATATTTCTTTTAGCAGCAATCTCTTTTTTAATACCTATACCATACGGTTCAAATGACATCTCTTGGTATCGGCTTCTCCATCTAAAAAGCGGCACTATTTCCATAGGGGTGAGAGATGTAAATGATACAGTCGGAATATTTTGAGGCATGTGGGTGGGAGTGGCGTAAATTTTTTTTAGATTGATTATGTTGGTGAGGGAGTCAAATGCACTTCTTGGATATATGTCCGACCGGAGAATGTCTTTGTAATAATCATATTGTCGTTCATAGTACCATTTATTTTTTGAGGTTTTTGTCCAATGAATTATATATTTATTTGAAATATTTTGAATTTCTGTGCTGAGATTACAATGGTTGAGAGTATACGCAATTTTATCAGTTCTGTTTTTATAATCAATTTGGAATAGGTTGTTTACTTTTTGTTGGTGTGTTGATATAAGTCTTTCAAGATTACCTTTTTTGCGTATGGATATTGGAAAAATTATATCAGCAGATGCTGTAATTGTATTGTCTCTTTTGGTTTGAAAAACTTTATCTGAGTTTTCAGTTATAAAATGAAAAGAAACAAATTGAGGGTTTAATTTATATCCGGAAATAATTTGTTTGGCTAATTCTTCTTTGGTTTGTTTATTTTTTATTTGAATATGTAATTCAAGAGGCAGTTGTAATCTTGATGCTGCGATAGTCACTAAATCCCAAGTTGACATTCCGATAGATGACAGAATAACTGGTTGTGAACTTTTGAGTGAAGTAAGAGTTTCAAGAGTCTTCTGTATCCAAGCATGCAAACGGCAGGGATATAAACCTTGCCGAGAATTGAGAATAGCTATTTTTTGTTTTGTAAGCATTTTATCTCTATATATTATTTTAGGGGAATATATGAGGTTTTATTTAGATTAAAATGAAAATCAATCAATTAATCTCCTATAGATATTAAATTGCTGACAATAATTGTCTCTTTTTTAGTTGCTTAAATATTAAAATTTATATATAAAGTTAAAAATCATCATCTTTTATGTCGATACTACATTTATGAATAATGATATAATCTCATAATTAAGGAGAAAAAATGAAAAAAATAACACTTTTAACTCTTATCGCCGTTGCTATTATAGTGATTTCGATGATTGGCTGCAGTTCTGATTCAACAACTGAATCTAACTTAATTCTTGGCGATACAACATCAGCAACATTTCAATTTATGCGAGATTCTGTAAGTGAGCCATCATTTGATATTACAGGTGTTGGAATGGAGTTATCTTTTGATTTGTTAGGTCAGCAATTTCCGTCAAGTTCTTCATCTAAACTTGTTTACAACAAATCCGCTTCTGATTCTACAATAATTATAGTTAACAATTACAGCTATAACATATCAACCGGATGGCATGTTTTTGACTATAGTGCAACATTTATTGATTTTGAGGATACAACAACTGTACAGGGTGTTGATTCAATTCAAACAATTGTAAATAATCAACCGGTTCCAATTCCTGATTCAACAATGAATGAATTAAAAATACGTACCCAATATGCATTTGAAAATAATAATTACGGTTCCGGTGTCGGTCATCAGTCTTTAGATCTTACCGCTGTTCCTTATTTTGATTCCTTGGCAACTGTAACTGTAAATGGCAATTCCAATGATACTTTAGATCTTCAATTTATTGAAGCAGTTGATACCTGTAATTTAGACTTAAAAAACTCAATTACAATAACAAATGTAGTTTTTCAAATAGACGTTGATGAAGAATGTCCGGAATCGGGTACAATCGTTGCTAATCAGAATATTGCCCTTAACTGCGTTGGCGGTGGCGAATCGTCACTCGACTCGTTAAATATTAATGGAAGTTGGACAGCGACTTTGATGTTCCAGGGTGCTACAACTAATATCTCATTTACCGATGGTACTACAACATGGTCTTTTACAGAAGATTGTCCTGATACAACTTCAGCAATAGGTTCCAGTTTTTCAGGTCTTTCAATAAAAAATAAAGATTAGATTAAATTAAATAGTAAGATGTAAAGAGGAAGGCTTTAAGCTTTCCTCTTTTTTATGTAAAAGAGAGGAATTTTGAGCAAATAGTTCTTTAATTTCTTGACAAATCGCCGATAAAAACTGTTATTATCGCTTGTCTCGCAACCCTCCGGAGGAGTGGCTGAGTGGTCGAAAGCGGCGGTCTTGAAAACCGTTGTGCAGTAATGTACCGTGGGTTCGAATCCTACCTCCTCCGCATTAATTCAAACAGTAATTATATCTTATTACTTGACAGTAGCTTATAAGCTTACTATCTTTTTAATGTATGGTTTGTGCCATATTTGTGTCATTTAAATTGTTGGAGAACTTTATGGCTCGTATATATAAGCGTGATAAAATATGGTATATTGATTATTCATATAACGGAATTCGAATCAGAAAAAAAGTAGGTAATTCCAAGAATGTAGCTGAATTAGCTCTAAAAGATATAGAACTACAAATAGCTCGTGATGAATATAAATTAACCAAGCAAGACATTAATATAGATACACTTATTGAGAGGTTTTTAGAATATAATTTAACTAATAATAGGGAGAGTACCACAAAACGTTATCAAGCTATAATGAATCATTTTTTAGAATTTTTAAATTTACGAAAAAATCCAGTAAAAAAAGTTTCTCAATTAAATGAAGGGATAATTGAACAATATAAATCATTTAGAAGAAATACATATACAAACCCAAATGGGTACAAAGTAAAATCAAAAAAAGATATCAAGAAAGCTACAAGAAAAGGAGCCCGTTCAAGGACAATTAATATGGAAGTAGGTGGTATTAAATATATGTTAAATTTAGCAGTCAGGTGGAATTATATCAAAGAGAATCCGATTAAAGGAGTTAAACCATTAAAGTCTGACGATAAAAAACCTTTTAGGTTTTTAACTTCTGAAGAAATCAATAAGTTTTTAAAGCATACTCCTAGATATCTTTTTCCAATTTATTTTACATTATTACATACAGGTATGCGTAAAGGTGAGGTTGAAAATTTAACCTGGAAAGATATCGATTTCAAATTACGAAAAATATACATTCGATCAAAAAAAGATTGGAATCCTAAAACTGGTGAACGTGAAATACCAATAAATAATGAATTATTTGAAGTACTGAATGATTTTAAATCTAACCAAACTAAAATCCTTAACAAGGATAAAGTCTTTCAATTGACAAATAATGGACACTCGCAAAATCTACTTCGTCGTGAATTAATAAAAATAGCTAAAGAGGCTGAAATTGATGACTTTACACAAGTACACTCACTCAGACATACTTTTGCTTCACATCTAATAATGAACGGTGTTGACCTTACTACCGTTAAGACACTTTTAGGACATTCGGATATTCAAACAACTATGATATACGCTCATTTAGCCCCTGCTCATTTGGTCGAAAGTGTAAACAAATTACAGTACTAATTTAAAGATAATTATCAACATCAAGCTTTCTACTTTTTCTACCTTTTTTTTCCTTTTTATCAAGCCATTTTGAAATAGAACTCCATCGAAACCGTAGCAGATTACCAAGTTTAATTCTAGGGATAGAATCTGTATGCGACCAATAATAAATAGTTGATATTTTAACACCAAGTTTATCGGCTATTTCTTGAGGTGTAAGAAGATCTTCCGACATTATATCACCTTGGCATCTTTCATGTTTTCGATAACGAGAAAGAAACGATTGATATCAAAACCTCCGGGAAGGATCACCGACTCAGCGTTGATTCCAAAATTCTTCATTTTAATCACAAGTTTTTCAGATGCCTGTTGACCGGCAAGATCAGCATCAAAAGCGACTTTAACTTTGACATTTTTTAATAATGCCAGCCATTTATCTTTAAAACCTTGAACTCCAATCACACCGATAGCTAAAAAATCGTGTTCTATCAAACTCAATGTGTCAATTACCCCTTCACAAACAATAACGGTGTGAGGGTTATGTTTTAACACATCAATATTATATGGAAATGGTACCGGTTTAGAGATGTTCATTTCTTTTGGTTTTATGTCTTTACATATGGAACGCCCTTGAAAATAGACCGGTTTAGAATCTATAAAGTATGTCCAAATAAATTTATGCTCATAACAAAAGAGTTTACCGCTCTTATTCACAAGACCACTATCAGATAAGCGTTTCGATGAATAGTTAGAACGTAATTGGATGAGAATTTGATCAGGAGAGTCAGCCCATTTGAGTTTCATTATATCAATTGTCTTATCTGTAATTCCTCTGTTATATAGCCATTGTCTTGCCTCTTTTGAAGGCTCATTACACAAAGTAAGAAAACTTTCGTAGACATCTAAATATTGTTCATAGTCATTATTTGAAATAGATGATTTTGTTATCTTGGGACTTTTGAAATTACACTGTTGGTTATTGTTAATATCTAAACCTGCACGTTTGGCAAGGAATTCAAGTGCTGCTTTAAAGGATAATCCGACTTTGAGTTGAAGCAGTGTAATAACATCTCCTGATACACCACATGTCATGCATTTAAAAGTCTGACGGTTTGGATTTATGTACATTGAGGGATGAATATCATTATTATTGTGTCTATCAGGATAAAAACAATTTGTCATATTGTTTTTAATTATCATCCCTAAATCTAAAGCAACATCACTAATGTTATTTGCTTTTTTTAGTCTTTCTATTTGTTCCTTTTTCACTTGGAACCTCCGATTCGGATTGGGGGAATAAATAATCCATCGCAAGTTCAATTTCTAATGGGCTTTTGCCATACATGAATGTTCTGATGGCTTTTTCAGCTAACGATATATCTTCTTTAAACTGCTCCATTAACGGAAGTGATAATTTTCTATTTACTTCATTTCTGAGAGTTTCTACAATTTTAGTTATGTGTATAGTTTTATCATTATTTTTATTAGATTTTGGAGAAGGAATAATATTATTTTTTTGGTTTTTCTTCTGTCTGAGGAGATAAGGTACTTCATCCCCTTTACCAAAATACCCATCTTTATGACAAACCGAACATTTTTTTGGTATCTTTCGATTACCTTCTTCATCTATATCTTCTCGCCATGACCATGACTTAAAGTTCATAAAGTCATTTGCGATTCCATCGACTCGAGGACAGTCTCCTGAAACATATCGCATCATTAACCAGATTAGATTTGAAATTGTTGCTGTGTTCCAGCTGTAAACAGAGGCTTGAGGAATGTTCATTCCATCGATATAACCTAATGAAGCTTGTGCTTTTTGTTCTTCTTTAGACATGAGGTCAATTCTTGCTTTATCTTTAGAAAAGAACGGCTCACACTCCAAACAAAAGCCTCCACCAGGTGTGATTTTTAATACTTGTCCTCCAGCATAAGTAAGAGTACCATTTTCTGCTTTTCCACCACATCCTGCATCAAAATAAGGGATGGCATGTGCTTGAGAGAGACGGTTCGTAGCATATCTAGTTCCCGCATTATCTACAGCTCCAATTATAGTGTCAGCTGCTTTGAAGGCGTTCTGGACATCAGCAGTTAAAAAGTCTCCATCAATTGCAACAACTTCTATGTCTCTATTGATTTTTTTGATTTGTCGTTTGCAGACATATACTTTTTTCTGTTTGTTTTTTTTTTTTTTCAAGCAGAAGACGGCATACGAGATATATCAGTGTGACTGGAGTTCAGACGTGTGCTCTTCCGATCTTCACGATGACCACAAAAATTTTAATTCTTGAAAAAAAGTGAAAGGAAGCTGTCATGAAAAAAATATTTTTAATGTTAGCTGTTTATTTTATGACAATTAATTTAGCCACGGCTCATCATCAAATCGCCTATCTGGCTCCTGCCGATAAAGGTATGGTGGCGTTTTTAAGCTCAGGCCATCATCTGCCCATGGGAGATAATTTTTCCGGACTGGCAAGCTATGAGGAAACCGCGATCATCACGCCCGGCGGCAAAAAGTACGAGTTGACGCATGCGACCAATATGGGACTTTTCGGTTTTTCGTACGCGCCTTTAACGGAGAAAGGACTGTACATTTTAAAAATTGCTGCTGAACATTATGGGACGAAAACAACCCAGGGCTATTTTCGGGGCCCGAAAAAAGAAGCCTTAAAAGCAGGACGGAAAGTGATCGAAGCCAAACATACA
>CALCCW010000050.1:0-15664 GCA_937900185.1 uncultured candidate division Zixibacteria bacterium
TTTTTTTCAAGCAGAAGACGGCATACGAGATATATCAGTGTGACTGGAGTTCAGACGTGTGCTCTTCCGATCTCTTGTGTTAATTTCATTTTCAACAAAAGGTCATTTTTTCATTGCTTAAAAAATTGTTTTCTCTTGTGATGAACGTCAATTATTTTTTCCGGTCAGCGACAATTATTTTTCTCATTTTTTGTAAAAAAATATAAGCTAAGAATAAGTTATATTTTTCATTATTCACCTCCTTTTTATACTAATTTTTCTTTTTTGCTTCCTCTATTTTATAATATGCTTCAACAATTGGAAGTGAATACGGTTTGTTCCCCGCAGTCGGACGGCATTGGAAAATATAATATTGTGAAACACCCATATAAGAAAGCTCGTTCCATAGTTCTGCCAAGACATCGGGATCATCGGAGATTCCACGTATAATCGGATTTTGATTCACACAAACTACACCGGACTTCATCAAGCGATGAATCACCTGTTTAGCCTGTGGTGTTAATTCACGTATATGATCAAAATGACACATCATATAAATTCGTTTATCCGGCAATGAATATTTTTCAAACATTTCAAACAGTGATTCATCGTTTAAAAAACGAAACGGATTAAATGCCGGCATTTTAGAACCTATCCGAATAATTTTAACATGATCTATCTCT
This sequence comes from uncultured candidate division Zixibacteria bacterium, assembly GCA_937900185.1. Lineage (GTDB taxonomy): Bacteria > Zixibacteria > MSB-5A5 > GN15 > FEB-12 > QQUK01. The sequence continues at coordinate 663 of CALCCW010000050.1, forward strand.
CGAAGTTGAGCAATAATCTTTTCGAGTTTAGGTGTTTTTAAAATCATTGGATCTCCGCCGGTCAAAAGAACATTGTTCACTTCTTTATGTTGTCGTATATATTCAATCCCCGGCTGTATATTGTAGGTAACTTCATCATTGCCATTCATGAACAATCGCTTACGAAAACAATATCGACAGTATGATACACAAACTTCATTGACCAACAAAAGAACTGTTGTACCGTATTTGTGCTGAACGCCTTTTCGGACGGTTATCTGCTCTTCGTTGGATGCATCGAGCTGTCCCCATTCGGTTAATTCATCTTTATGTGGAATTATAAGTTTCCGAATTGGATCATTTGGATCATTCCAGTCAATAAGATTCAGATAATAGTCATTTGCCCGAAAAACATATTTTTCATTAACTCCTTGAAGCTGTTTTTTTTCAATAGAACTCAGTTGGGGAATCTTATTCAGATTCAAAATAAAACGGGCTTTTTGTTTCTTTTCAGAGGTATCTTTTGCATGTATGCCCATAATAACTCCTTTCTGTTTTCTGTGGATGTACAACAATCGGATTATATATGTTATATCAATATAGAAAAGTTATATAGTCTGCAGTTACACAATAAATTAATTGTGCATTTCTTTTTATAAAATACTACTGTTTATACGTCTTCGCAAGCGAAGTTATTTAATTTTTTTTGTTTTTTAGCTTCAATAGAGTTTACTTTGTCTCATTACATGCTGTCTAACAACATCTTAAGAGGTCTTATATATGTCTCACGTGTATTTTATTGTCCATATTATTTTTATCTGTTAGTTCTTTTTAATAATAATTTATCTGTTAGAACAAACTAATGTAGTTCCTTTTTTAATGAGATTATTAAGAAAAATCAAAAAAATACGTCAAAAGGTGATATTATGTTTGACAATACGTCAAAAACAAAATTTATTGTCACTTTCAGGACGTACTGATTAAATAATGCAACAATAAAATCATGTAACGTATAAAGATAAATTATTTTATTGAGGGACACTCATAGGATGGACTACTACGAAGGATTGATTAAGAATACCGAGTTTTTAACAACATCTGAGCTTGCCGAAAAGCTCAAAATGAACGTACAGGTTATCACCCGCAAAGTACAGTCAGGGGAAATCGAGGCGTATAAACTTGGAAAAGACTGGCGAATACCTGAATTTGCCGTTTTTGCATGGCTAGAAACTCATTCAAACAAAAAGAAAAAAACCATACAGACAGCTAAAGAGATAAACCAAGTTATACCGCCTAAAATTAGTGAACAACTGCTTACGCAGCCAAGCAATCGAAAATTTCTCTTAGAATATATTTTAGCTCAATTTGAGCCAAACAAAGAATATACTGAAGCAGATGTTAATAAAATAATTTCAAAGTACCATGATGATTACCAAAGGGTTCGTCAGGAATTTTTATCTGAAAATATGATGGAACAAGATGGCGGTTTGTATAGACGAAAAACCGAATATCGAATGGCTGATTATTAAATATTTACTGTTGAAATATATAATATAGGGTCAGTTTCAACTCCTTTTTTTGAGCTGATTGTTATCTCATAAGACGTTATATTTCGTTCTTGTGTTTTCACAAGTTTTGATTACATTAGAGACCTGTTCTGTGAACCATTCAGAACTTTTGATTGATGTACGGAGAGGTGGCCGAGTGGCTGAAGGCGCACGCTTGGAAAGCGTGTTTAGGCAACCCCTAACCAGGGTTCGAATCCCTGCCTCTCCGCTTATATCAACATCACATACTCCATCCAACTACTTGACAATAACTTATCATTTTTATATTTTCTTACTGTAAGTATTTCTGACAAATATCTGCCAAGCAAGGAATTATTTAATGGCGAGAATTTACTGTTATAAAACAAAAAATGGAAAATCTACTTGGTTTCTCGATTACTCTTTTAAGGGTAAAAGATATCGTAAGAAAGTCGGTACTTCAAAGAAAGTTGCTCTCCTAGAGCTCAAAGATATTGAAGTTAAAATATCAAAAGGTGAATACAAATTTGAACCGAATCAAATTACAATTATAGACTTTTTTGAAGTTTACAAAAAATATTCATCTGTAAATCATGCTCAATCAACATATAATAGATACCGAGCTATTATTGATAATTTTATGACTTTTTTAGATAGAAAAAAAGATGTTGTATATTTATCTGATTTACATTCTGAACTCTTTGAAGATTTCAAAATCTTTCGTCGTACTACCCCACTCAATCATAGGGAGTTTGCAAAAACCAACACTGTAAATATGGAATTAGTATCTCTTGGTACTATTTTTAATTATGCTATAAAGTGTAATTATTTAAAAGAGAATCCTACAAAAGGAGTAAGTAAACTAAAAGTTACAGATGCTAAGAAACCTCGTTTTCTAACTGAAGAAGAGGTTGATAAACTATTGCAGAACTGTGGAGAATATCTCTATCCTATCTTTTTTACTTTTTTGAATACCGGCATGAGATTGGGTGAGTTACTTCATCTTACTTGGAATGATGTAAACCTGAAGCAAAAGAAGATTCATATAGTTTCTAAAAAGTTTTGGAATCCTAAGACCGGAGAACGAACTATCCCTATGAATGAAGAAATGACAACGTTGCTTAAAGAACTCAAATCAAAATCAAATGGATCAATGTTTGTTTTTCCGGGAAAGAATGGTGAAAGATTGAAGATCAAACTTCGAGAGCGGTTTATGATAGTAACAAAAAATTGTGGATTTCCTGATGTTACAAAAATTCACTCTCTACGTCATACTTTCGCATCACATTTGGTGATGAAAGGTGTTGATTTACCTACGGTGAAAAACCTTATGGGACATTCTGATATTCAGACTACAATGATTTATGCTCACTTGGCACCAGATCATTTGGCAGATGCTGTTGAAAAGTTGGAATTTTGAAAATGTGATTTACATATTAAATAATTATTTATATAGTGATTAAGGTTTAAAGGACTAAAATGAGATTTGGTGAAATTGACATACCTGAAGAATTATTAGAAGCACAGGAAAACGGGAACCTTGTAGTTTTCGCTGGTGCTGGAGTATCAATACCCAAACCTGCCAACTTACCTGATTTTGAGAAATTATGTGATCAAATTGAAGATAAATTTAAAATCCATAGAGAAAAATTTGATGTAGATAATGATGGGGAGAAAGAAGAACAAAAAGAACCAACAGATCAATATCTGGGAAGAGTTTTTAGATCAAAAGCTATAGGTTTTAAAGTTCATCAATTTGTAAAAGACAGTTTTCTTAAGGCAGATAGCAACCCAAATCATTTACACAAACTATTACTTCGTTTATTTAAAAATGAAGATAATCTTAAACTAATAACTACAAATTTTGATTCCCTCTTTACACAAGTAGCTGATGAAATGGATTATAATAATTTAGATAACTATTATGCTCCGGCTTTATATCCTGGCGATAGATTTAATGGGATTGTTTATCTGCACGGTAGTATAAAAAAGAAAGAAGAAGATTTAGTCTTAACAGATATAGACTTTAGTAAAGCATATCTAACTGAAGGTTGGGCGAGAGAATTCTTATTACAAATGTTTCCAAACCATTCTGTTTTGTTCTATGGGTATAGTGTGAATGATTCAATAGTTAAATACCTTGTTCGAGGATTACCAGTAAACACTAAAGCTTTTATATTTTCAAAAGCGAATGAAGTTGAAAAATGGAAATCATTGGGATTATCTCCTATTATTAGTAAAAAAGATAAAAGTAAAGAATTTTATCCCGAATGTGAAGAATCTCTAAACAAATGGATAGTTCATTTAGAATCAGGTGTTCTAGAGCATAAAGAACGGATAAAAAATATTATAGTTAAAACACACCCTCTATCCTCAGAAGAAGAAGAATTTATAAAATATTGTTTAACTAAGATTCCGTTAACAAGAATCTTTTGTGAAAGTTTCAACCACTTAGAAAGCGAACAGAAAACAGCTTCATTACAAGTTTGGTTAGAATGGTTAGACAATAATAATTTTCTTGAAAAGTTGTTTAATCCTGAACAATATATCAATAGCGAAATAGATATTGAACCTATTATAATTGAATGGATATGTGAAAATTTTCTTAAAAATCAATCTAATTTATTATTTTCACTTTTGATGAAATATAATCATCGAATTAATAATTACTTATGGTATCAAATTTGTTGGAGATTGTCACATAAGGATTATTCACCTCCAGAAGAAATATTTAATAAATGGGTATCATTTTTATTTAGTAATCCAAAACATGAAAAATATTTAAAACATAATGTAGATGTGTTGTTAAATTTCAGCATTAAATCGAAATTTCTTCATGCTTCAATATTAATTTTTATATTTATGTTAGAGCCAAGAGCTAAATTAGAAAGACCTTTTTCGTTAAATGAACTAGAAGATCAAAATCAAAATATTAATATCACACAAAAAATAGAATATGAAGAATATTTATTGACTAAAACTTGGGAATCCTATTTTAAACCCAAATTGAAAGAAATCTGGGATGTTCTGTTACCCCTTTTATTAAACAAAATATCTTATTCTAGTCTAATTGATATTTCAAATGGAATTCCTATTGAAAAATATAATAGTTTATTCCCATTACGCTCTTCTATAAAGCCACATGAGCAAGATAAATTTAGACGTTCAGCAGATGTATTAATTGATTCAATAAGAGATATTTTACAATATTTAATTGAAAATGAACCAAAAAAAGCATCTGTTTACATCCAACAATGGATTGCATCAAATATACTTATTCTCAATCGTATTGCCGTTGATGGAGTTTCAATTTTGAATACTTGGGAAGCTAATAAAAAAATTAAATGGCTATTAAAAAACAAACTACTCTATAAATATGGATTTAAACACGAAATATTTCATATTATAAAAAAAGAATTTAAAAATTGTACTATTGATACTCAAGAAAAAGTTATTAAAACCGTTTTAAAAGGTTCTAAGAAAAAACAAACTGATGAAAGTATGAGAAGAACATATAGTTATGAAATTTATAATCTCCTACATTGGATTTCTTCGTCTGCTCCAAAATCAAAAATAGCTAAAAATAATTTTAATGACTATCAAAAAGAATTTCCTGATTTTACTCCTCGAGATTATCCTGATTTAGACCATTGGACAGGTGGAATGAAAAGGATAATTCATTCTAGTCCAATTACTGCGGAGAAGTTAGTCGGATTACCAATTGTTGAAGTTGTTAGTTTACTACTTTCGTTTAAAAAGAGTGACTATTTTGAACCAAATCGAGAGGGATTACTAAATCAATTAACTATTGCTGTTAAAGATAATTTTGATTGGAGTCTTAGATTATCTGAAGAACTAGTAAAAGTTAAAGAACAAATGGATGATGTCTGGTATAACTTAATAAAAGGGTGGGAAAAAGGAATTCTTACTGAAGAAAAATGGCATAAAGTAATTGAGTTCTTGACGTTAAATATTTCAATAATACCTCCATCATATGCTATTGCTCAATTGTTAGAAAGTGGGGTAAAAGATAATTCCTTATCAGTAAATATATTATCTCAAGCGTTAGAATATTCTGATTTGTATTGGGCTGTAATTGAAAGTAAAGATGGTTATGAATGTTCTAATAATGATTGGTTGGGAACGGCAATCAATGAATCACCTGGTATTATTATGGAATTTTGGATTCAATCTTTACACTCAATAAAGACGAAGACTCCTAAAGATAAATGGCTAGGTTTACCTGAAAATTTCAAAATAAGATTTAATAAAATTATAAATAATATTAATCCAGCGACTAGATTAAGCATTTCTGTTTTAGCAAGTAGAATTCATTACTTCTACTATGCTATTGACGAAGTTTGGACTAAAGATTATTTACTTCCAGTTTTTGATTGGAATAATAATAATAAAACTGAACAAGTTTGGCATGGATTTTTGTATTGGGGTCAAATACCATTGCACTTAATTAAAGAATTCAAAAAATATTTAATTCAAACTATTGATAATTTAGAATTAAAGAATGATTCTATTGAAGATAGGTTATTTGAGTTTTGTGTTGGAGTCTTATTTAGTAAAACAGATTTATCTTTTGATGAGGAGTGGATTAATCAGGTATATAATTCGACCAATACAACAACAAAAAATATTGAAAGCATGATTAGATACATTGCAAACTCACTTAGAGATAAACCTAATAAATTTATTGAATCTATTTGGAATAATTGGCTTAAAGAATTTTGGCTAAAACGAATTGATAACAACCCAATTGCATTATCTACCAATGAAGCTGATCGTTTTATTGAATTATCTCCTACGTTAAAAACTGTATTTCCTCAGGTAGTGGAGATTATTAAAAAGATGAATGTTTTTGATTTATACCAAACTCATTTATTTTATGATCTTCAGAAAAATGAGCTACATAAAAAATACCCAAAAAAAACTGTTGAAATGCTTACACATGTCCTAAATAATAATAAAAATAGTTCTTTACAGGGTTACATCCTTGAACCAATATTTAAAGAACTTCAGGAATTATTGACGGTTGGAGAACTAAAACCGCTAAAGGAACAGTTGACAAGATTAGGTATCTTATAAATCCTTCACAACTCTCCTCCATTTCTTCTCCTTTTTCTCAAGCCAACTATCAATAGAATTTCGCCGAAATCTCAGAAGATTCCCGAGCTTCACAGTCGGGACATACCCAATGTGAGACCAATGATAAACTGTGGAGATTTTAACTCCGAGTTCATCGGCTAGTTCTTGAGGTGTGAGAAGGTTATTAGACATACGTTATCAAGCTTACATCAATTCAAACATGTTATTAAAATTAAGAAACCTTTTATCATCCCCAAGAATAAGTCTCGGATAAGAGTATGGATATTCAGGAAAAGTGTTCCTACTAACTTTATAATTATGTGGAATAGTAACTGATTCTGTTTCAGTATCAGATATATCAGAATCCAATCCAGGATTTGTGATGGTTTCATTATTATCACGACATAAAAGCTCAGCTTCATCACCTAAAAATGAGATACCGTCCTCACCGCAAATCGGACAGTCTCTGTTGTCATGCTCTTCATTTATCCACGGATTTAGGGAAAATGATTTAGCGTCAATAGCAATACCATGTACGCCTAATCTTTCACCTGATACAATTCTCATAAAGAACCACACCGCTGTTGAAGCTACCAGCATGTTTAACGCATATACTTGGGGAGCAGTGATATCTGCACCTCTGATATATCCCATCTTTTCTTGTCTTGATAGTTCTTCAGTATTTATGAGTTCTTTCATAGCTTCTTTTTTGTCAAACAGATCAGAACAATATAAACAGATACCCGAATCAGGCATGATAGATATAACCTGCCCACCGACATGTTTTATTTTCTTATCTTCTATTATAACTCCAGTACCACAGTCGATATACGGTATCGCATGAGCAACAGCTAATTGGTTTATGGCAAATCTAACACCAATAGAATCTAAAGCTCCAAAGATAAGATCACATTCTTTGAAGATTTCTTGATGCTCTTTTTTTTAAAAATCTCCATTGATGATGGTTATCTCTTGATTCGGATTATTTGAAAGAACAGCTTGTTTTACAACTTCTACTTTTGGTTTATGATTGTGAGCATCGCTTAAAGTTGCATTGGTCAGTCTATTCAAATTAGACAGTTCAACATAGTCTTTGTCGATGATGAGTATCTTTTTGGGATACAAACGCATGATTTGTTCAACAAGGATCGCTCCCAATCCTCCGGCACCAACAATACCGATTGTCATTGTTGACAAATTATTTTGTAAACCTTGTCCAAATAACCTGATATGACGGTCACATACTTCATCTCGGTTTCTGTTTTTGATTGGTTTTTCACATTGAATTATTTGCATGGTTATCTCCTATACTATAACTATTTTGTAAATTGATTGTAATCTATCAGACTCTGTTTCCCACATTCTCGCTTTGGCAATCTGTGAGTTTTTACCTAAAACAATGAAAGAGATTTTAACACCCTTTACATGTTGTTTTAAATATGGAATTTTTGTATGAATCGCTTCATTGTCATCTATTGAACTAAAATTAACATCACTTGACCAGGGATGCGTATGTAGGTCCAATAAATGGCAATTGTTTTTCATACAATACTGTAATGCTTGAATAGTAAAGTCTGATTTGAATGCTACATAAGAAGCATGTCGCTTGTGGTAATCGGATATTTTCGGTATAAGAATATCATTCACAAGAATCTTATGTGATGATGCAGTTGTTGATTCTTTATAAAAACCATACAGTCCTGATTCAAGTTTATTTGTTTCATATAACGACTTATTCAGAATATCCCAATCTTGTTGTTTAAAGATTATTTGATTCTTCACTTAAGTACCTCCTGAGCTGCTTTATACATTCCTTTTTGTAAGCCGTCTAATACATGTAACAGGTTAGTTCCTTTGATTGAATTCAGATTTGGATTCCACCCCTTTTCTACATGAAACGAAAAACGAGCTAAGTTGTGTCTAGATAAGTCATTAAAGCCTGAATCTTCATAATAGTGGGTTGGTCTTTTACCATTATAAGCTTTAAGATTTTTTTCTATATAGAACCTGTCAGGTGGGTTATACAGGATTTGTGAAGATTTAGGCAGAAGTATTAATAGAAATGTTGTTTGTTTTCTCCAATTATATGGAAGTGCATAATTTTTAATAAATATTGACTGCCAGTTTTGGTTGTTAAAAATAATATTTCTTTTACCGTATCTCTTGCTGAGTAAAACTATATTTTGTAAAACCCAATATTGCCAGTTTTGTATCTTTGGTTTCATTGTTATATCCTTAATTAAGGTAATGGCAGAATTACCTGCCATTACGCATCGTTACTATCCGTTTCCGAATATAACCGGGGGAAGTTCTTTATATTCCGGTAACTCTTTATTCGGGTTGATCTGCATCAAATCAGTTACCTCTTCATCATCAAATTGTACAGGTTGCTGTTTTCTGATAACTTCAGGGTCATAATTCTGGTTATCTTTTAAGAAAAAATCAAGAAATCCCATAGTAAATCCTTTCTTGTATTAGGTTAGTTTTCATCTTTTTTATGTAAAATTTTAAATCCTACTGTTATAAATAGCATTTCTATCATCCACAGAAGGGTTCCTTTAAATCCGGCATATTTACACGAAGCTTGAAAGAGAAATATTTCATGCGGTCCCGGTATTGTTGTATTCTTGTCTATCCACCATACCCATATTGGATAGGAGATAATAGAAAACAGTAAAAATATACGATGCCAATGAATGCGAATTCTCTGAGGATGAGGATAATTTCTTTGTAATAGTTCTGTTTCATCAACTGAAGTTTGTAAGGTTTTGTATATGAACTTAACAGACAAGCCTAAGATTAGAAGTCTTATAATTGAAACAAAACCGGAACATTCCAAACAAAACGGCAGTGATTCACCCATGCCTAAATCAGCACCACATTGATCTACCCATATCCATAAAAGATGACAACCAAGAAAAAGTGAAATCAGAGACATAATCTTCGTCATGATTTATTCCTTATTTCAATCAGATCACCTGCTATGACAATTTCAACTGGGCAGGGTAGTTGTCCTTCAGTAGAGATGAGAGTTTGTAGCTCCTTTTTCATTTTTCGCTGTGTGACCGCAAAGATAAGTTTATCAGGTAGAGAATCGCTTGAAATATCTTTCTCTAAATTTGATATTTCTTTTGAGAGGGGATTCGAAGCACAGACTTCAATGAATATCATTTCATCTGATTTTTGACAACAGAGATCAATCAGTTTTCCATTAGTATGTTGATACTCAATGGTTACGTTATAACCGAGTTCTCTGTATTGGTCAGCGATACGGTACGTACAAAACTTATGTCTGTATCCACCTTTTGATTGCCATTTTTTAGGTGATATGCCAAGTTGTATATAGCCTGCATCTGTAATCTCCCAAAGACAGATTTCTGTTTTTGCCTTTGAAATTGCATGTTTTTTTATAAGATTATTGTCTAAAGCTTCTGTCTCAGCGTTTTTTAGGGTTGCTCCTCCTTTAATCTGAGCTATAGTAGATGCTTCCTGACGGAATAAAAAGATATGCTTGCTATCTATGTGAGACCGCATCAGTTTTAAAGCATTTTCGAGATGTTTATTCGGGATGCTATGAAGAGATGATTCAGAGTTGTCTACCATAGAAGAATGGTTTTCATCTGATGCAACACCCTCAACAAGACATGTATCTTGATTTGTGTCAACGATATCAGGTCCATAGAGGGTATTATGTGAACGTTTAGAGAGTTTACGGATTTCATCCATACTGATATGTTTAGTCATCTTTTGACCTTTCTATTTGAACTGAAAATGGGAGAGGATATCTTGGATCTTTGACAATTGCTGAACCTGGTTGACTTATTGTTCTCATGAAATCTGATTTCTCTTTATTTAATCCTATTGCTGATGCGAACTCAGCGTAATCAGAGCCATATCCGAAGCCTCCCACACATATTTTTGTGCCTGTATTTGCATAAATTTCAGGTGCTAGATTCATCGATTGACTTGCTACGATCACTCCAAGTCCAAACGCCCTTGCTTGCTGAAAATAATCAAGTAGTAAGGATGTTTTTTTGGATGATGATTTAGGGAAAATCATGCTCGCTTCATCAAGGATAAATAAAGATGCGAGATCATCTGACCTCAGGTTGTTACAAATACGATAAAGCAGAACTTTGGCAAAGTATATCGTGACACATAATGTCTGTATTGATGATGCCAGTCCTGCAATACTAAATGCCCAACTAGTGTTCATCAGTTTACTCCAATCAGGAGTTTTGCGAGATGCGACATTGTTACCTAATGTTGTAAGTAACCATTTGAGCCTGAATGAGAGTCTTAAGGCGACTTCTTTGTTTGAATTTCTTTTGGAATATGCTATTTCATTAAGTCTTTTGATCAAATCATGTAAAGTAGGGTATACAGATAATTTATTCGTGAGGTCTGTTAAAATATCAACAAGTAAAGCCTGAGCTCCGATACGTAGTTCAAAATGGGTTGCTAAAATCTCTGCTAAAATATTGTACCATAAATCAGCATCAACACCATTAGGTGGTTTTAACCAATTATCATGGAAATCGTTGTGTAATAAATAGAGAAAATTATGATTCAAAGCGATTTTATAAAAATCCATCTTCCGGTCAGGAACAATTATCATAATCTTTTCATCAACTAACTGTTTAATGATATGTGAGATGATAGTAGATTTCCCGCCTCCCGTGATTCCGGCGATTAGCAGGTGCCGAGGTAAAGAATTTGAATGAATACCATATTGTACTTGAGAATGATTTACTATACCTAAATGAATAGGTCCTGACACAGTATTTTTTGTCTTTGGATTTGTCTTACGAAATGGCTCAGGATGTAGAGCTTCCTGTTTATCATATGCATTGATTTTCATATGAACAAATTTGAGACAACTCTGGTTATAAGGGTCTACTCTAAGTTGTCCTAATGCGGTAAGAGTTGGAGGATCATTCAGCAAATCTCTATTTCCACACTCTGTCCAGAGTTTAGATATATCAGCAAAACCTTGATTGTTTTTCTTTAAAGTCATTTTTATTTTACCTTTAAAAAGGGATCGAGAAAGAATTTTCTGATCATCATTCTCGTTCTATTTTTGTTCAAAATTTCAGAGCAAGATGGGCAGACTTTCAATTTTTGATTTTTAACGGAACAAGGTTTACAACAAACACGATTACAGAACTCACAAACAGAAAACATCTCTTTGGTAATGAATTCTTCGCAAGTATCGCATTGTGCTTTAACATCACTTGGAGTTTGTGGAATTATTCCTTGAGTAGTTTCCTGCTTAGTTCTTAAATAAGTTCTGATACTACCATCACTATCAAACTCAGATAATTGTTCAGTGTTAAAGGCGTAAGTTTTTCCTTTCCCTTTTACTTGTTTTTCTTCTTTACGGTAAAATTTACTCATTGTGTGATTTCTCTATAGGTTTTCATTCAATTCTATCATGAATAGATCGTTGTCTATCCAGTATGCTACAGCTTCTTGATTGAGTTCTGTTGATAATAATTCAAAATACTGTTTGAGTATTTTATCAACTTCTTCTTGTTGATCATCAGCAAACCATGATTTTAAAATAGTGTTGATTTCATAAATCATGTCACCATGTTTATTGAGATAAATTCCATCTTCGACCCAACGTTTCGTTCCTCCAAATGATTTACAGAACTCTTTACTAAGAGTTTGGACAACTTTCCTTTTATCAATTTCAATTCCAGATTTATCTCTATCTGAAATTGTTAGTGTTAATGAGTGCTTTAGCACTTTGATTTGTTCCATAATTGGTTTCTTTCTTTTCTTTACAGCTCTGAAGAGATTACTCTTTATTTAAAAGGAAAGTCGGGTACATCCCAATCAAAGCTGTTAAGTATTGTTTATCTCACGACTACAGATTTAGGGGCTTGCCATTTTATTTTGTCTTCTTTTGTTTAAGCTCCTTAACTTTCTTCTTAATTTTATTTAGTTTTTTCTTTAATTGTCTTTTCAGACGGTTTTTAGTTTTAACACTTTTTTTAGACATGGTTTAATCTCCTTTTGGTTCTTTTAATTATTTTCTACTAATTAATTTTCAAGTGAAATGAAACCTAAAATTTGTCTCTAAGTTTGTCTTTGTTCGTGACAAAAAGCACGACACCATAACCTTTATAAAGTGCTGTGAAGTTGTAACTGTACAATGACAATTATATTTCCCGATACCAATGAAATTACTCCGATGTGTTTAGCAGATGGATATCTTCCAGAAGCTAAAAATCTGGATAACTATCTTGAAAAAGCAAGGGAGACACTCCCTAGCTTTAAGCCGTATGACGCTAACTTAGGCTATGGAAGTGAAGGTAAATATTCAGAACTTATTGAGATGGTAAGATCTGCGACTTTTCCAAAATCTGAAGACATTCAGCATTATATGATATTCAATAAATCTTCAGATAATAGAACTAAAGAATTAATGAATATTTCAAACCACTTTGAAAAATTATTATTAGATAAAGATTATTCAATTCATATTATTATTAATGAGAATTTTGATAATGAGGGTAGAGAAAATGAATTTAGAGATTTAGAACAATATGTTACTGTATGGAATAGTATGAGTGGATTTAAGAGTAAAGGGGAAAAAACATATGGAAATTTTGATTCACATATTGAAGAATCTCAGAAATTGTTGAAAGAAATACAAGAAGTATACTGCATTCCGAGAATTGATAATCTTCTTAAAACCAATTTTAGTTCAAGCCTCTATCGGGATTTGAGTTTATAGATTCTATAAGGCAATAATTAAATTCTCGAATCAATATTAATTTAAATTGATCATGTTTTATTTTACCCCATTTATAAGACATAGAGGATCCGAAAACAATATTAGCCTTCGATAATGTTTGTACTAAATTCCTTTGTTTTTTATCCTTTGAAAATTTTTTTATATTTTGTGTGTCCCTTGTTGTAGTATTAAATAAAAATGGAGTCGAAATTTCATTTTCATGTGCTTTCTTTAATATCTCAATTATAAGAGCTAAGGGTTTAAGCTCTAAATCTTCCAGATCAACTAGTTGATGAAAGTGAAATAGTTCTGGTGGTTGATTTGAAAAATCTATAAAAATATCATATGTTTCTTTTTGATCATAATATTTGTTTAAATCTTCTGTTTTGTAAATTAGTTTTGGATTGTTCCAGTTTTCATAAACAATGTATTTAGCTTTAGTTTTTATTGTCTCAGAGCGTAATGATAAATCATTAACTTGTAATTTTGAAATATTAGGTTCTATATCTATTGAATCAGAACTTTTTTTAGAAGTTATTTGAAATATCTCTTCAAGACACTGAAGAACTTTATTGTGTAACCATTTAGGATAAGATAATTCTTGAATTGAACTATCAATTATTTCTCTTAATTCTTCCTTTGTACGAATTGAATCATTTTGAAAACTTTGTTTAGAGATATATACGCCGATTTTGATTAAATCAGTTGAAGTGAGGAATGCATCATTGTTATAAAAGCCTAAATTACTTTGTGGATTTGATTGATTATTTTCTTTGTCTAATGTGAGTAAATGATCTAAACCGATGTCATCTTTTATAAATTCAAATAAATCATCAAAGTAGATAAGCTCTTTTGGAGCAATTTTTGAAATAAGAAATTTTGATAATTGCATTATTAAATTAGAATTATTCATTTTTTTTATCCAATGTTTGTAAACTCGCAAGTCTTATTTCATTAATTGGGTAAGTATAAGATAGCAGATTATTATCAAATAATAGTAATTTTATTCCAAGAAACATTTTGCTGAATTTGTTTAGAATTAAATTTGTTTTACCTGTGTTATTTCGGGAGGAAATAACTTTTTTTAATACTATCATTTTTATTATGCTTGATTGTAACGTATCCTTATGAATTCCATTTTTTAATGCAAACTTGTCTGCTTCTAATTCAATCTTAACAAAATCAATGAGTAAACATAAAAACGGAAAGGGAAACAGTCCAATAAAACTAAGTGATTTTAACAGGTTTAATTTGTTGATATCATTTTTTAAATGACCTAATTCATGTCGAATAACTACTTTTAGTTCTTCTCGACTCAGTTTTTCTTGGAGAATAGGGTTTATGAAAATAGTCCCGCTTTGCGAGAAGATTGATTTTTGTGAATGAATAAGACTGTTCGAATCATCAAGTGATACTATCTTGGGAGTAATCAATTTTTCTTTTAGAGATTCGGCAACTACAATTTTTTCAAGGACTTTGTTGCTATTGTTAGTTTTTTTTTGGTTTAAGAAATTGGTTATTGAATAATATAGATCGGAAGAGCGTCGTGTAGGGAAAGAGTGTAGATCTCGGTGGTCGCCGTATCATTAAAAAAAAAATTACTTATATCTTTTTTTTCTTTTCTTTGTTTGAGTCACGCTAACGCTAGAACTTGC
>CALCCW010000051.1:0-2911 GCA_937900185.1 uncultured candidate division Zixibacteria bacterium
TTTTTTTTTTTTTTAATGATACGGCGACCACCGAGATCTACACTCTTTCCCTACACGACGCTCTTCCGATCTTAAAATATTTTTGCAAAAGCAGATACATACCGTGAGATAACCCATCGGCGGCAATATTATGTTCTGAATAATTTATGGCAATTTTATGCGGATTGATACGATTGAGAATAGATTGAAATTCTTCGGAGACATCGGCGGTATACGTACGTACTTCTGTAAAACAACCCGAACGAATAAAATTTTCCTGATCAAAATTACCGACTAAGGCAATTGCCTCTTTTTGTTTAGTATAGATAAAAAATGACTGCCACGTAACGTCATGTCCGACCACTAAAGGCATTGCCGGGTCAGGTGCCATTGTGCTTTCTCTGACAAAAATAATCCAGCAGTCAATATCAATTTCATGTAAAATCTGAAATGTCTGTTCTATTTTTTCTTTTACTAAATTCATCAGCAGTGATAATACTTGAAAAAAGATGATGAAACAAGGTCTTTTTCTGTCTCTGTTATATTGTTCACAATAGTATTTCCATCCCGTCGATTGCTATTATCAAATTTTGAAGCCCTTTTTGGTGGGCAGTAGTCACATATTGACGATTTTCATTATTTGTACCCAGATGAGTGGCTATAATTTGATTGATATTTTTCCCAAAAGCAGCCGTAATAAAGTCATCAACTTTAATATGAGTTGTTTCAATCAGTAAATAATCTACATTAGGCATATATGCTTTAATACTGTCTAAAGTGGTTAAATCTGATGAGTAGAGAATTGTTTTGTTATTGGTTTTTATGAGAAAAGAAAAGCTTTGCATTTTGTTGGGAAGATAGAGTTTTTTAATTAATTCTTTGTATCCCAGCAAATGGTCATTTTGAATTGCCCGTAACTCAAATTTCTCATTTTTTAAGATAAAATTATCAGTGATTGGATGAAAATTCAATTGAAAGGTCAATTTTTCTTCTAAAAGATATACCGCCCGTAAATAGCTTTTAAATGGGTCAATAAATTCTTCGGGCAGGTATATATCAAGCTGCTTTTCTCTTTTATGTAAATAGATAAGTTGTAAAAATAATGACAATTCACAAACATGATCAGAATGAGTATGGCTGATACAGATTCTGTCCACCTGAAGGGGATCAAAACCTCTTTTAAGAAATGATTGTGTTACTCCCCCTCCGCAGTCAATAAGGGTTAAACTATCATCATTTTTTAACAAATATCCCGAAGTAGCTTTGTCGGCAGACGGCAATCCCGAAGAAGAGCCTAATATATAAAATGCATGAGACATGCTTATTCTCCTTGGTTTGAGCAAAAATATAACTCAAAATTAGTATCTAAAAATTAGCTGTAAATCTACATAATTATTTACCGATATGTAAAATAGAACAATTATAGTGAATTAAAAGGAAAAAATGCCGTTTATTGATTGGATACCATCTTATAACACCGGAATAGCTGAAATTGATATTGAGAATCAACAGTTAGTAGGATTAATAAATCATCTTCATGATTCTATGACAAATAAGAATAATCAAGAGATTGTCAATGACGCTATAAAACGTTTAGCTCAAAACTTCCAAGATCATTGTACCGTCACAAACAAAGTATTAGCAGGTATCCAGTATCCTGAATTAATTCAACAGCAGGAATCACATAAAAAGTTCGGTAGAATCCTTACATCATTTTTAAAACGATTAAAAAAAGAAGAAAAAATATCTGCAATGGAGTTGATTGGTTTTTTAAGAAATTGGTTTGAAAAACATGTCCTCCTTGAAGATCAGAAAATTAAGAAGTTTATAAAACAAAAAAACAATGTTGCTCCCATTGATGACTTATCAAAGTCTCATATACAACCGATAGAATGGAAAGACTCATACAAATTCCATATTGAAAAAATTGATACTCAGCACAAAAATATAGTTGAGTTATACAATAAACTTTACCACGCTGTAGAAATAAAATTGAGTAGTTCTGTTATTTTAAAAATCATTGAAACATTAAAAAACTATTCTGAGTTACACTTTAAAGATGAAGAATTATTAATGCAAGAGTATCAATATACCGACTGTAAACATCATGCACAATTACACGCCCGATTGATAAAAGATTTAGAAAATCTTATACAAAAGATAAAAAACAATCATGCAATTTCATATCCAAAAATAATAGAATATTTGAAAGATTGGATATTAAATCATTTTCTTAAAGAAGATATAAAATTTCACGATTTTATTTTGAAACAAAAAAAAGTATCTACTCAAGCGTAAACAGAATAAATTCTCTTGACAGCTTCATCAATATCATTTTTAGAAACATCCAAATGAGTCACAAATCGAATCTTTGTTGGTGAAATTGGAATAGCACCTATTTGTAACTCTGATAATTTATCAAAAACAGATTGAGAAGTTTCTTGACCAACAATATTGACTATAACAATATTTGTATGCACCCATTCTAAATCAATTTCAAAAACATCAAGCTGATTGAGTTTATCGGCAAGATAATATGCATTATCATGGTCATCTTGCAATGTCTTCAGATTATGTTCAATTGCATAAATCCCGGCAGCAGCAAGCATACCTGACTGACGCATACCGCCGCCAAAAAGTTTTCTTTCACGACGACATTTTTCAATAAACTCTGATGTCCCTATTGCTAAAGAGCCGACAGGTGCCCCTAAACCTTTTGATAAACAAACTGACAAAGAATCAAACGGAGCAGCTAACTCTGCTAAAGAAAGAGATCGGAAGAGCGTCGTGTAGGGAAAGAGTGTAGATCTCGGTGGTCGCCGTATCATTAAAAAAAAAAATATAATAAACACATTTATATCTACGTGTACACCATACACTACTCCATCACCACCTTGCACACGAGTAGACGCCCAGCAACACGACCACCCAT
>CALCCW010000052.1:0-4125 GCA_937900185.1 uncultured candidate division Zixibacteria bacterium
TCTTTGGCACTTTCCCTTTTTTACGAATATCAGACGGTCTGATACGAACTAAAGCATCTTCTTCAAATGCTGAGAATGCGTTAAATGCTTGGTCGGCTAATATATTTCTATCGGCTAAAAAGAGAATACGAGGGATTCTCTGTCCGTCTCTACGTAAGTTCCATCTACTAT
The DNA here is from genome assembly GCA_937900185.1 of uncultured candidate division Zixibacteria bacterium. Lineage (GTDB taxonomy): Bacteria > Zixibacteria > MSB-5A5 > GN15 > FEB-12 > QQUK01. The sequence continues at coordinate 172 of CALCCW010000052.1, forward strand.
TAAATAATCTCCAAGCTATCTGAAATGCTATCGCAGTTTTACCTGTACCGGTAGCAAGAGTGAGCAAAATCCTGTCTTCTTTTTTAGCAATCGCTTCAAGAACTTTGGTAATTGCATTTTCTTGATAATAACGAGGTTGCCATGTTCCACCTCTATCTTCAAATGGAACAGAATGAAACTTATCTCGCCACTCACCAGCTTCTTTATTTGCTTTGTCTTCTTCAGCAAAAGTCATCGCCCACAGCTCATCAGGGGAAGGATATTTATCTACATCACCTTCTTTACCTTTGAGCATATCAATACCATATATTTTTTTTCCGTTAGAACTGTAGGTAAAACGAACATGTAACCTACCAGCGTAGTCTTTTGCTTGACCTACTCCTTCGGTGTAATGCTTTTCATCAGATTTAGCTTCAATAACAGCAAGATTACGGTTTTTGTATTGTAATATATAATCAGCTTTATCAGGTTGATTGCGACGACCATTACCAATTAGCCGACCTTTTGATATAGGAAATTCCATACGAATACGAGTACCCTCGATGATTCCCCATCCGGCTTCTTTTAAAGCTGGGTCAATATATGCTACTTTGGTCTCTGCTTCGTTCATTTATTACTCGACTGAACTGTCTTATACTTTTGTTTTGGACTTTTAGGTTTATCTGGGATAGTTAATTCTAATAATCCTTCATCTATTAAGGGATTAAGTATATTATCCCTAAAATATTGCTTATGTTTCATTTTGAGATGATTTTGAATTTCTTCTCTGCTTTTTGGTTTTTTACAATATTCTAATACTAATTTCTGCTTTTCAGCATGGTCAGTATCTTGGTCACTAACATAGTCAGTATCTTGGTCACTGGCTTGGTCAGAAACATATACTACAGTCTTAAATATATCATTCTCAATGAGTTCGACAGGTTTATCAGAGAACAGTTTTCCGTATTTAATCAGGTTTCTGGTACCGGAACCTAATTCTTCCGCAAGTCCAATTTCCTTAAAAACCCTTGCTATGACCGGATTTTTTGGGTACGGTGTAAAATTGTTCAAATCGATATTTCCGGTACCATGAGGAATATTACTATTTTCTACATAAATCCTATCTTTTTCCAAAATAAACTTAGCAGGAAATGCAGTGCGGTATTCACGATGGATTAAAACATTTGAAGCAAGTTCTCGAATTATCTTATCTCGTGCTGATACTCTTTGTCCGCCTTCTTCATAAAACGGATCAGGTAGATGCTTTTGTCCAAAGGCAAGAAGTCTTTCAAAACTATCAACAAGATTTGTGCGAATATCATCTCTATCATCATACCTATCAAGGTTTACTTTCCGAAGTATAGCATCTGTTCTATGGTGAGGAAGAACAGAAAGAATTACTTCATCTTTTCCGCAAAGTAAAACAGCGGCGATTGTAAACCCTTCATTACCTGTTCTATAATCAACCCTATATAAACCAGCACTTTTTAAAAGTTCAAGATTGTCTAATTCTTTCCAAGCATGATTTGGTCGATTATTAACTGCCATTTTCCGTAAACGATCAATAAGTTCTGAATTTAAATTATCAATTGTAATGTGAGATATTATTTCATTCTCTGAATATTTAGTTTGTTTTCTTTGATACAAATCTGCCACTAAGTTATTATTATCAGTAATATCAATATCACCATCTTCGTTTCTGTCGTAGATTCTATTTCTGCACTTATGAACCTGAGAACTTTCCGGGACAAAAACATATAATATTTTTTTATTGTCAATTTCGATAGTTTCAATACTTAAATAATAAGTAGGTAATAAAAACTGGGTATTATTCAAAGCCGTAACAAAATTAACCTTTAGCTGTTCAATAACACTTTCATACACACCAACAACAACACCATCATTATTAACGCCTAAAATAATTTCACCACCACATCGATTCAAAAAAGAACATACTGTCTCATAAACACTTTCAGGTAATCCTGTCCTTGATTCTTTGAACTCAACAGATATATTTTCCCCATTTTCTAAAAGCTGTCTAATTTTTTCTATAGTAGCAGTACTCATGCGGCGACTTCTTCTTTTGATGTAAGCTCTCCATTAAATGCTTTTTGAAGGATCGATTTTTTCAGTTCGTCTAAAGCATCTAATTCTTTTTTGTAGTGTGATTCAAGGGTTTTGGTTTGGGTTTTAATCAAATCTATTTTATTAACAATTTCTTCTTGCTTTACGAGAGCAGGTAATGAAAGTATTATTTCTTTCAATATTTTAGCTGAAGGAACGTTTGGAATTGCAGCTCCACCTGATTGTTTTAAAATTATATCTTGAAATATTTTACTTCTTAGCCAGTATTTTAAGAAATGTACAGATACATTTTCATGAGGCGTCAATTTTAAAAGTGCTTGATTTATGATGCCTTTTTCAATTCCATCAGGAATAACAGCAACTCGACCTAATGTAACACCAGAACAACTCATAATAATATCACCTGGTTTCACTTCAAACCTTTTCATCTCAATAAATTTTGTTTCATCAATAAAATATCTTAGCTGATTAAAGTGATTGTGAATAGCATGTTTTTGTTCGTAAACAACGTATCCCTTTTCAACAAACATTGATTTTTTTAAACTTCCACCAAAAGGACCTCTTACAAAATGGCATATATCTCCCCATTTCTTTTCTACCCAGCCATCACCTTTTTGGGTGAAGATGCGGTTGAGTTCGCTTTGGAAGAGCTCTTTAGAATTGTTCAGGTTGCGTTCTATATTCGCTTTCGCTTTATCTATCGCTTCAAAACATTGGTCTAATATCGCAACAATCTGTTTTTGTTCATTAGGAGGGGCTAAAGGAATTGTAATTTTTTCAAACTTTCCTTTTGCAACACCACCTATGATACCTGTAAGACGAGACTTGAAATCTAATTGAAATAAATCCGTATGATACCAATAAAATACATATTTGCTCAGCGTTTCATTATCAACAGAAAGGGCAAATAGTTTATTTACAAAACAAATACTTTGATTTGTTCTTCCCATTTTTCGACCGGCACTTCCACCTTCAGCACAAATCAATATAGAATTTTTTGGTGCTACTCGAAATGAACTTTGTTCTGATATAGGAATTTTAATCCCATTGTCATAATCAACAATAGTATCATATCCTACATCTTTAGTAGCAATATACGGTAATCCATCTGGTTGATTTAAATATTTCTTTTCCTTAACAGAAGCATTTATACTATTGCCACTGAAAATCTTTCCAATTCTCCTAAGTTCTTTCAATTCCCAACCCTGCTTCATAACAACTCTTTAATACTGGTTAAAATCTCTTTGGTTTCACTATCAAGTACTTCCATCTCTGTCAGAATTTCCTGTGGACTTCTAAGTGGGGCTTCTTCTGGGGCGTTTGGATTTTTCACACTCAGATCAAAAGTATCTGTGTTTAAATCTGATACTTTGACTGTCCAAGAATTTTCACTCTCAGTCTTTTTCTCTTGAAATTTTACAAACTCAGCCATATCAGAATCATTGAGCGGATTGGTCTTACCCATATTCCGACCAGGATCAAGTTTATAATACCAAATCTTTTTAGTCGGCTCACCTTTGTTAAAAAACAGAACAACTGTTTTGACACCCGCCCCTAAAAAGGTTCCTGCTGGCATATCTAAAATTGTATGTAAGTTACAAGATTCAAGTAAATGTTTCCGAAGTGAAACCGAAGCATTGTCAGAATTACTTAAAAAAGTATTTTTAATAACTATTCCTGCTCGCCCACCCGCTTTGAGAGTTTTAATAAAATGTTGTAAAAACAAGAAAGCAGATCGGAAGAGCACACGTCTGAACTCCAGTCACACTGATATATCTCGTATGCCGTCTTCTGCTTGAAAAAAAAAAAAAAAATACAATACGAAGAATATCCGGCATATCCACACCAGGATTTTACATCCAAACTATCGCTCATCTCCTATAACCACGA
>CALCCW010000053.1:0-9943 GCA_937900185.1 uncultured candidate division Zixibacteria bacterium
ACTAATTTACAAGAAAAAATACTAAGATTAAAATATAATAGTTTGATGGATACTGTTTCAAATTCTCACATACAAGACATATCCACTAAGCCGAGTATGTCTAACCGTAAGTATTGTCAACCATTGGGCAACTATTGGATTGATGTCAAACGAGAAGTTTATTCTGCATCATGCAAAGAAATACTGCAGTCAGGCAGATTCTTTTTTTCACTTACATTTAAAGCCAAGCTAATCTGTATCTTTTATCCTATCTTAAATTTGTTTAATTCTGTACCGAAAAGTATCGTTCATAAATCATGGAGTTTAAAAATATTGGGGCAATTAGCTTTCCTTCACAGTATAATAAACGATAAAAATAAGTATCTTAAAAAACTTGATAAAGCCAGAGAGTTTATTTTTTCGACTAATAACAATGAACAGATTAATCCGCAACATACTCATACAAAATCTAAGGATGAAAATAATCTGTGAAGAAATCTCTTATTAGTGAATTAAAAGTTATCCTAAAACACTCCACGACCTATTCTATTGCTAATTTGTTGAGTCGAATGGTTTCATTTATAATGATTCCGATTTATACGAGATTTCTTACTCCGGCAGACTATGGAATTCTTGAACTGATTACCATTTCATTATCTATGCTGAGTATCGTTATATCCTCCGGTATCACAGATGCTGTCAGTAGGTTCTTTTTTGATTATAAAAATATCAAAGACAAAAATAAGGTAATTAGTGTTGGGCTGATAAGTTTCATAGCTTTGTCTGCTGTCTCTTTCGCATTCTTATCACCCATAAATGGATTTTTATCCAAAGTATTATTAGGTTCCTCTGAATACGGTTCCTTTCTTGTCATCGCCCTTGGATATATGTCATTAAGCTTTATTCTTGAATTGATTTTTGCATATTTTCGGGTGACCCATCAATCCCTCAAACTCACGCTTTCAAACCTTGGCGGATTAGTTGTGAGCCTATCCTTTAATATATTATTTGTAGTTGTGCTTCAAATAGGAGTTAAAGGCATATTATTGGCAACGCTTATATCTCAATCTCTTCAGGTTATTGTTCTCTTACCAATGACTATCAAAACTGTAGGCTTTCGTTTTGATTTTTCTCTTTTTAAAGAAATGCTTTCATTCGGCTTTCCTATTATTTTCTCTCAAATTGGTCACAAGATAGTAAACCTTTCAGATAGATATTTTTTAAGGTCTTTTGCTTCATTAGCTGAGACAGGCTTATATTCGCTTGGATATAAACTAGGTCTTCTGGCAATTACTTTTGTCGGAGCTCCTTTTAATATGATTTGGACACCTCGAAGATTTGAGTGTTTTGGAGATGAAGAAGCTGAGAATAATTTTTCACGAATATTTACATTATTTATTTTTGTAATTTCTTTAGTAGGGTTAATAATATCTATTCTTGCCAAAGATTTAACAAGACTTATCTTAGCCAAAGAGTTTTGGGAAAGCTATAAAGTGGTACCTATTATTACTCTGTCGTATATCTTCCTCAGTTTTCATTCTCATTTTTCCATTGGGATTCTTATTAAGAAAAAAACAAAGCTGTTGGCAGGTATCAATATTGCAACAGCAATCTTAAATTTAATTCTTAATTATTTTCTTATCAAAACATATTCTATCTGGGGGGCTGCTGTTGCTACATTAATCAGTTTTATATTTAAACCATCCTTGTCATACTATTATTCAAATAAAATTTATCCAATACAAATGGAAACAACAAATCTCATAAAAATTTTAGGTAGTGCCATTGTTATATATATTATAGGCTCGTTTGTTGAAACCAATAATACTCTTTTGAATATAGGACTAAAAGGCTTCATCGGGCTAAGCTATGTATTGATATTATATGTAATGCATATTTTTACCAAAGAAGAAATTCAGAAACTAAAAGATTTAATAAAAAAATTGATTGCTAAAATAAGTTTTGGAAAAACAAAAAAGTAGTTACGGAGATAATACTTTATTTAAAATCTCTGCGAGTTTTTTGTTTTGTTCTTTTCTGTCATATTCAGCCGGTAAATCAAATTTAGAAATTCGTTCCTCTGACTGCTCTTTCCAATTTTGATACTGTAATTCTAAAAATGTAATTGCTTTTTCTATATTTTCAGAAGTCACAGCAGTGCCTCGGTTATATTTTTCAATCGCATCAGCCGCCATACCTTCGGGAAGAAACCCTAATATTGGTCTTTTGGTACAAATATATTCATAGAGTTTGGCGGGCATAACATTTTTGCCGCCTTTATCAAAACCCAAAATGAGCAGAAGTAAATCTGATTCCCACAGCTTGGGAAGTATCTGTTTTTGCGGAATATGTTTTTCAAATTGTACAACTGATTCAATTTCAGTACCTACTAAAGACTTTTCATACCCCGGAGTATTACCGATAAAGAGAACTCTGCAATTTTCTTTCACCTCTTTGTTTTGTGATACCCATGCCTGCATTACATCAAAAAAGAATTTTGGATTCCTATTGCCATATAAAGAACCAAGATGCAAAATTATGAATTTTTTATTCTTTGATTTTGGAAATTTAATATCTGTAAAATCATCAGCATCTACACCGTTTGTAACAGCTTGAAACTGTTCCTGTTTTTTATAGCTGTTATTTTCAAACAACGAATCAGAAAATCCGGTTGTGGCACTTACTATTGCCGATGCTCTTTTTATGGCACGTTTTTCATAAAACCTGTCAATTTTTTTATATAACCATGGAAGGTTACGATTATGGTACGATTCATTTTGTGTCCATAAATCACGGTAATCTATAACAAATGGTTTACCGGTAAGATATGAAAGAATTGTTCCTATAATATGGACTGTCGCAGGTGGTGAGGTTGATAGAATTATATCAAATTTTTCTTTTCTTGCTGCTTTCAATCCTTCAGCAACAGCAAACGGAATCCAAAAATTATGAATATCAGGGATTGAAATCATAGTTTTTATCTGTTTTTTTATTTTAGCTGAAAAAGATTCTGTCGTTTCTTCTGATTTTGTATTCTGTTGTGATGAGGACACTGTAGTTGAGTTTTCAGTTGGTTGTGTTTTACTGTCCCACCATTGTATAGGGGAAAAATATTTTGAACGATATATTGGAAGGGAGGAATCAAGTTGTTTCAGACTCTCCTCATCATAGGCATAGTTAAACCCATCACGTACAGTTAACACAACCGGCTGCCATCCGAATTGGGGAAGAAACTTACATGCTTTAACAACCCGAAAACCGCCGACCGCCGCCATAGGCGGAAATACATAAGATATTATCAATACTTTTTTCATTTATATACGACCATAAATTAACTCAGCACTTCAAAACAGGTTTTAATATTATTTCTACTACTCTTTTTTTCACTTCTTTATAAGAATATCGGAAATATTATGAAGAATGCACATCAATAACAACTAAATATTATAAGAAAAATAGTTGAAAGAACTACAAAAAAGTAACATAATTGATATGTGCATAAACAACAGAGAATACTCTCAATAAAGATAATTGGAGAATTACATAATGATTATTGACCATATAGGAATTGTTGTAAAAGACATTGAAAAAGGTATAGAACATTGGGGAAATATTTTCGGCTATTCTCAAATGACAAAAATCGTAACTAACACCCGTCAAAAAGTGAAAGTTGTATTTTTAAAAAAAGAAAATTCTCTTGTAGTAAAACTTATCGAACCAACTGCTGAAGATTCCCCTATTTTTCTGTTTGCCAAAAAAGGCGGAGGGCTGCATCATCTGTGCTTTAAATGCGATAATATGGATAAGCAGTTGGAGTTATTTACAGAACAAAAAATTCGTATTCTTGCAAAACCTCAGCCCGGCGAAGCATTTGAAAATGAAAATATAGCATTTCTATATGCCAAACATGGAATGAATATTGAATTGATAGATACCGACAAAAAAGCAGAGATACTATAAATCAGCTCTCAGGACTGTCAGTTTCTTGTTTTTTCTCTCTTTTACCGATGAATCGGGCAGGATTTCCTGCTAAGATTGAATAAGGGGGAAATTTTTTGGCACCGACAACAGCACCTGCGGAAACAATACTGCCATCTCCAAGCTCTGCTCCCGGCATAATAAAGACATTGGCACCAATCCAGACACGTTTTCCAATAACAACTTTCTTGTAATCATACCCTTGCTTATACACAGCAACTTCAGGATCATCAAATTTATGATTTTGGCTCCACACACTCACCCCCGGTCCGAAACAGGTCTCATCGCCTATTTCAATACCGCCTCCGGCTTGATAAAAGTTGTCTACTCCTAAAATAACATTATCACCGATTATCAATTTATCTATATTATTTATTCTGAGACCAATATCAACTTTAATATTTTCTCCAACAGAACCAAAACGTTTTGATAATACACTCTTTCTTATTGCCTCACCTGATTTACCCGGAAGATTTCGAATAAGAAAAAACCTCATCCGAAAACGACCTTCTTTGGTCAACATCTCACGAATTAATAATCTGAAAAAACGATACATAAATAACCTTTTTGTATGTTTTGATAAATGGTAATTTTATATACGCAATATATCGACAGTAAAACATAAAAATCAAGAGCAAACTATTCTGTAATAAAATTTATGACAACCGGATTCTTTTAACAAACGTAAAAGAGGAAAAATTTTCTCATGTAATATCTTACAAGTGGTTTGATGATTTATATTTAGAATTCTCATCCATAAGCCGATAATACTTGACATAAGCGTAAGATAGGCTAAAATTAGAGTAACTTCAAACTTAGAAAATATGGACAGATGCTAAATTCTATTTGCATAACAGGCGGTGCCGGATTTATCGGTTCTCATGTAGTCGAAAGACTGCTTTCGGAAGGTCATACGGTCACAGTCATCGATAATTTTAATACTTTTTATGACCCGTTGATTAAACGACGAAATATTGAACCTTTTTTAGCAAATGAAAATTTCAAACTTTTTGAAACAGACACTAGAAATTCTGATGAAATAAACAAAATATTTTCAGAAAATAATTTTGATGAACTGATTCACCTTGCTGCCATGGCAGGCGTGAGACCCTCAATAGAAAATCCTGTTTTATACAATGACATAAACTTAATCGGAACAATGAATTTGCTTGAAGCGTGCCGTCATAACAAAATTACAAAGTTGATATTTGCATCATCTTCTTCGGTATACGGCAATAATAAAAAAGTACCATTTTCAGAGTCTGACCCGGTAGATAACCCAATTTCACCCTACGCCTCTACAAAAAAATCAGGGGAACTTATGGTCTATACCTATCATCATTTGTATAATATCAAGTCTGCATGTTTACGCTTTTTTACTGTCTACGGACCAAAGCAGAGACCTGAAATGGCAATTCATCTGTTTACCGATAAAATTTATAATGGTGAAGAAATCCAAATGTTTGGAGACGGCGGTTCAAAAAGAGATTATACGTCTGTTGATGATATTGTTGACGGTATTTTAAGCTGTCGAACGGCTGAATATGACTATGAAGTGTTTAATCTTGGAAGGTCTGATACAATCAAACTTTCTGAGTTAATTAAAAAGATTGAAAATAAATTAGGGAAAAAAGCACTTATTAAGAGACTTAAACAACAACCGGGAGATGTAGATCAAACATTTGCCGATATTTCCAAAGCTAAAAAGATTTTACATTACAACCCAAAAGTTTCGATTGATGACGGGTTGGATCAATTTATAAATTGGTATTTACAAACAAAGGGTAATTAAATGAATATTTGTGTCGTAGGCACCGGCTATGTTGGTTTGGTAGCAGGAACCTGTCTTTCAGATTTTGGCATGCATGTAATATGCGTTGACAAAGATAAATCAAAAATTGATATGTTAAATAACGGTGATGTACCTATTTATGAAATAGGTCTCAAGGAATTGATTGCACGAAATGTCAAATTGGAACGACTCAGTTTTACTACAGATTTTAAAAACACTATCAATCGTTCACTCTGCATTTTTTTAGGTGTCGGTACACCGGAAAATAAAGATGGTACTGCTAATTTACAATATATTTTCGATGTATGTGATGAAATAGCCGATACAATGAATGACTACAAAGTAATTGTTATCAAAAGTACAGTACCTGTCGGTACCGCCCAAACATTAAGAAAACGGATAAAAGAACGTCTTAAAAAAGATATAGATTTTGATATTGTTTCAAACCCTGAATTCCTCCGTGAAGGTTCTGCTGTAAATGATTTCTTAAGACCTGACAGAGTAGTGATTGGTTCTAAATCTGAAAAAGCATTGGCAATTGTTCGCGATATATACCGCCCTCTGTATTTACTTGAGACTCCGATAGTCAGTACCTCAAACGAGACCGCCGAACTGATAAAATATGCATCAAATACAATGCTTGCCTTGAAAATTTCATTTATCAATGAAATGGCAAATCTCTGCGACAAAGTCGGAGGTGATGTCTATCAAGTTGCCACTGCGATGGGAATGGATAAACGTATCGGGTCTAAATTTTTACATCCCGGTCCCGGCTACGGCGGTTCCTGTTTCCCAAAAGATGTTTCTGCTTTGGCAAAAGTATCCGATTCTTTTGGCTATGATTTTAAAATCTCAAAAGCTATTTTAGAAGTAAATGCTCTCCAAAAAGAAAATGTAGTCAAAAAATCTGAAAAGATGCTTGGAACACTCAAAGGCAAAACAATCTGCCTGCTTGGGTTAGCATTTAAACCAAATACCGATGATATCCGTGAGGCACCGGCATTATATGCTGCCAAAAGGATGATGGAAGAAGGGGCGACTATCAATGCCTATGACCCTATTGCCATGGATGAAGCAAAAAAAGAAATCAAAGGTATCAATTATTTTAATGATGCCTATGCTGCTTGTACAAAAGCCGATTTAGTTATTATTATGACTGAATGGAATGAGTTTAGAGATTTACATTTTGACCGTATTAAAGAACAAATGAATGAATTCAATGTATATGACACAAGAAATATTTATAACGCAAAAACAATACGTGAGTTCGGTTTTAACTATATCTGTACCGGAAGACCGGTAGAGTAGAAATATTTTAATATTGTGATGGATATTCTCAAACCGATAGCAAAGTATTTTTTAGATCCGCTTTTAGCGTTTTATGAAAACAGCTCACATCCAACATACTTGGAAGAGTTTGAAAAAACACAGTATATGACAAAAGAAAAAATTGCTGAACGGCAATTTTTTCTTTTAAAAAACCTTCTCTCTCATGCTTACCGAAACTGTCAATTCTACACAGAAAGCTTTGACAAAGCAGGGTTTCATCCTAATGATTTCAAAACTTTAGAAGATATAAAAAAAATACCCTTTTTGACAAAACAAGATATACAGCAACATCTCAAACAACTCAGAGCAGTCAATTACAAGGATAATCAACTTTTGTTAAACCAAACCGGAGGCTCTACCGGCTCACCTCTCAAATTCTATGTCGATAGAGAAAGACTACACTCCCGCAAAGCATCCACATTCCGCCATGATAGATGGGCTGGCTGGGATATTGGAGTCAAGATAGCAGTTCTTTGGGGACATCAAAAAGATTTTCTTCCTCAGCAAAATTGGAAGAATAAAATTAGAGATGACTACTATGAAAGAAAACTTTTTTTGGACACTTCACATATTACCGCCGAAAGAATGACATCATTTGTAAAACAGTTACAAACATTTCAACCGGAAATTTATCTGGCATATGCCAATTCTATGTATCTGTACGCCCGCTATATTAAAGAAAATTGTATTTCTGACTATAACCGTCCAAAAGCAATTATTACATCTGCTGAAGTTCTCACACCGGAACAGAGAAAAATAATCGAAGAAGTATTTGACTGCAAAGTATTCAACCGTTACGGATGCCGTGAAACAAGTATAATCGCATCAGAATGTTCAGCACATAATGGCATGCATATCTCATCGGAAACACTGTATCTTGAATTTCAGCAAAAGGAAAAAGATGTTGCAGCAGATGAAACCGGTAAAATTATTATAACTGATTTGCTCAATTACGGCATGCCGCTAATTAGATACCAAATTGAAGATGCCGGTATCCCTCTTAAAGGCGACTGTCCCTGCGGTCGAACATTACCCCGTATGGATATTTCAGGCGGAAGAGTGACTGACTTTTTGGTAACATCGGAGCGAAAAGTTATTTCGGGAGCATCAATGACTATCTACTTTATGGCGGTCATTGAAGGAATCGCACAAGCTCAAATAATTCAAAATTTAGTTGATGAGTTAACCCTGAGAATTGTAAAAAGTAGGTTGTTCTCAGCAGCAACTGAAAAAGAGATACAACAAAAAGTGTCTGAATATTTTGGAACTGCCATGAAATACCGTATTGAATATACCGACAAAATAGAGTCAACAAAATCGGGAAAATACAGGTTTTCAATTTCCTATATAGACCCAATGGAATTTTTAAGCTGATTTTTTTATAGTTCGTATAAAAGCATTTGCGTATATTACAAAAAAGATAAAAAAAATAATAAAATATGCATAACTCATCAAAAAATATTATAACTCACAGACATCTTTTTTATATAGCTGTCATCGTTATTTCTATAGCTTCCGGTTTTGCTGTGACTCTTACTCCTCCATATAATTTGATTCCTTTTGGTGTCATCTTAGGTGCGGTATTGTTATTCACTATTTTTAAATATCCAATGGTTGGTGTATATGTATATATGTTTATATTTTTCTTCCGCCCGCAAGAATGGACACCAATACAACTCCCCTATGAAAAAACAATTGCCCTGATGATTATAATGACGTTATTGATGCACATAACTATCAGAGATAAAAAATTTGATCTCTTTTTAATTGATAAAGCTTTCTTATCATTTATGGCGGTTTGTTTTATCTCTATTTTATTTTCAGGAGATTTTCAATATTCGTGGGATAACTTTTTTCTCTTTTTCAAAATCTTTTTAGTGTATGTCTTTGCATCCCGTATTGCCAATACTCCTAAACGTTTTAATGCAATCGTTTGGTTGTTTATTCTTTCACAAATCTTTTTGGCGGTCACAACTACATATTATTATTATACCGGCGGAGCACGGTACAGTATGGGGATTACCCGTGCTGTCGGTTTAGCCGGAGCAGAAGGTGCTTATTCCGATCCCAACTCGGTCGCCAATTCATTAGTTTTGGGTATTCCCTTCTTCTTTTTTCTTATTAAGTATTACAAGTCAACATTGGTAAAAATTCTTCTTGTATCTAGTTTAGGAATTACTTTTTGGACAATAATCATTACCGGTTCACGAGGCGGTATGGTTGGCGTTATTCTTGTTGCTATGCTTTTAGCATACACAACAAAATATCGAACTATTTCAATTGTTGGTGCATTTGCCATGCTTGCAATATTTATCGCTTTTATGCCGAGTCAGGACAGAGAACGATTTGCCACTATTTTCAAAATATATGAAAAAGACAATACCGGTGCCGCTGAATCTGCACAAGGACGAATTGATGGTCTAGTAAAAGGTTTTGTTTTTATGACACAAAAACCTATCTTTGGATGTGGTATTGGAAGTTTCAAATGGGAAAATCGCCATCAGTATGGAATATGGCTGGATGCCCATAACTTACTTGGTAAATTAATGGGAGAACTTGGGATAATGGGACTTTTGACATTTGGGTTTTTCTTATATGTTCTATTTAAAACTATTCAAATGTTAAAATATCTTTACCATAAATATAAATGGGAATATAACTTTGAGCGGGCATTGATTGACGCTGTTTTATACTCATTAATTATGCTTTTATTTCAAGGACTTATTGGACACAACCTGTTTCGGTTTAACTGGTATATTAATGCCTGTTTTGTTGTTATTATAGATCGGAAGAGCGTCGTGTAGGGAAAGAGTGTAGATCTCGGTGGTCGCCGTATCATTAAAAAAAAAAAGACGACAAAAAACA
>CALCCW010000054.1:0-9941 GCA_937900185.1 uncultured candidate division Zixibacteria bacterium
CGACCTTGCATTCGTAGGACAGGGGACAGTTTGCGATGGTAGGGACAGAGACGGTTTCTCCGGGGACGAGTTCAAAGTTACAGACTTCGATTTTGTTTATGTCGCGTCCTGACTTTGTACCGCAGATTGCCACTTCTTTATTCATATTGTCGGCAGGGACGTTCACGGTGAATTCGCCGAGTTCCTGTATCAGATGGTTGGTAAAACGGGACGGGCGCACCAGCACGGTGAAAATCGGCCTGCCCCAGACGCGCCCGACGACTCCCCAGCCGATGGTCATCGGGTTGGCTTTTTCCCCGGAGCCTCCCATGAGCAACAGTCCGGGTTTTTCCAGTTTTTCATACATTAACTGTGCGCCGTCGTAAGGCGAAGTTTTTATTCGGCTCATTTTTCAACCCTTCCATTAAACAACGAGTAATTGCATTTGGTACAGGTGTCAACAGACTGGCAAGGTAAGAATAAAAAGAAATATTATGAAAAAAAGCAGGTAAAAAAAGTCTTTTTTTATGAATACTTTTGGCTATGATTTTCATCATTTCTTCATAGGTTAGAATTTCCTTCCCTCCGATATCAAATGTTTTTCCTGAAGTTTCAGGAACTTCCAGCACTCCCACCAGATACTTGATTACATCACGAACTGAAATCGGCTGACACCGATTTTTTGCCCATCTGGGGATAAAAATTATGGGAAGGTTTTGAACCAGATTTTTTATTATTTCATAAGAGGCGCTGCCTGATCCAATAATAATTGCTGCTCGAAGAATTGTAACAGGTACTTTTCCCTTCTGGAGTTCATTTGCTACCTCCATGCGATTTCGTAAATGAGGAGTAAGCGGATTACGAATATCTGTAAGCCCTCCCAGATAGATAATGTGTTTTAGTTTCTTTTCTTCTTCTTGTTGTTTCTTTTTTTTTTTAATGATACGGCGACCACCGAGATCTACACTCTTTCCCTACACGACGCTCTTCCGATCTATAAAGTTGGGATTGGCACCGAAACGATAAAATCAGGTGAATTAAAAGACGTTGGTAATCCAAGCCGCTCAATGACAAAAAAAGAAGAACTGATGCTGAAGTCAGTTGTTATGGATTCCTATGAACAGTTTATTGGAGTTGTTTCTGAAGGACGTGGAAAAGACCCCGAAGAAATTTATCCACTTGCTGACGGCTCAATTTATACCGGATTGCAGGCTTATAACTTAGGACTGGTAGATACGTTAGGTGGTTTTAAAGAAGCTGTTGAAATCGCTGCTGACCTTGCCGGTTTAGATTCTGAACCTAAAGTTGTTCGGTTTCATGTGCGTAAACGAATGTCAGTCTTTGACTTAATGGGCAACTTTGGTAAAATTATTGACAACTCTCTTGAACATAGATTTTCAGAACCACAGTTGATGTACATGTTTCAGGAATAAAAATAATATTAAAAAAATAGTATTTTTTCCTTTTCTTTTGCAATAAAACACCATATCTTGACTTGTCCCATAGAGTTAGGGAATAAACCAGAGAAAGTTACAGCAGGAAATATTGAGTGAAAATAATAATGGTGAAACCTATAAATGAATTAGACACAGGGAGACCCCGTGACTAAAGCAGATTTAGTAGAAAAAGTCGCCGAAAAAACCGGTCTAACAAGAACCGACGTTGCTGTCGTTGTTGATTCTTTTCTCGATACCGTGAAAAAATCACTTGAGTCCGGTCATAATATTGAAATACGAGGGTTCGGCACCTTCAAAGTTAAACTTCGTAAAGCACGCAAGGCGAGAAACCCTCGCACTGGTGAAGTGGTTCCGGTACCGGATCGTAAAGTTCCTGTATTTAAACCATCTAACGAGTTTAAAAACATGATTACCAAGTTAGAGATTTAACGTAAACAAAGAAACCGGAGAATTATGCCAAGCGGTAAAAAGAAGAAACGTCATAAGATTAAAACGCATAAGCGTAAAAAACGCAGACGTGCTAATCGTCATAAAAAGAAAAACAAATAGTCGTCCATATCGGAATTATTATCTGACGTAATCGGAATTTTTTTCCACTTGCAAGACATTTTCTTCGAGTTTAAACTTCAGACGGCTTATTATGTCTTGGCGTAAATGCCATGAACATAGTAATATACAAATTCTTTTATATCTATAATGCCTACTGTTATGCAGTGGGCATTTCTTTTGCCTTATACTTCATTAGTGAAAACTTTATATACTATATTTTTTATACTATTTGTTCTTGCCTCACACACTCTTTTTGCGGTAGAACGAACTGATTTTCGTGTGAACGATGATAACTATACAGTATTGCAAAATTCTCCAAGAATTGCTGTTGCTGTTGATCAATCCTTTGTTATTACATGGGTTGACCGTCGAGAGGGTACATCAGATATTTTTATGCAAAAATATGATAACAAAGGTCTGCCTGTTGGAGTCAATCAAAGAATAAATGATGACACTAATAACTCATATCAATTTGAACCTGCCATTGCGGTTGAACTTTCAGGCAGTTATTCATTTGTTTGGAAAGATTACCGCACCGGAAACTATCCGTTAAATCCTGAGATATTTACGCAAAGATATGATTCTGTCTTTACTCCATTAGATGTCAATGTCCAGCTTTCTACTGAATCTCCTGCTTCAATAAGAGAAACTCCTGATATTGCTCTTTCAGACAGTAAAAGAGGTATCGTTGTATGGGCTGATTATAGAAATTCAAACTGGGATATTTATGGACAGTTGGTTGCATCAGATGGATCGCACATTGGAAACAATATTTTAATGAACGATGATAATGTGAATGCTCAGCAGCATCGTCCGCGAGTTTCTATCTCTAATCAAGGATGGTTTGTTGTTACTTGGTATGAAAACCGTTTTGGTGACGATGATATTTTTGCACAAGTTTTTGATTCTATGGGTGTACCTATTGATACAAATATACGGGTAAATCAAGGCACTACCGGAACTCGTCAGGCATTTCCCGATGTTACTACCGATGGTGCCGGTAATTTTACTATTGTATGGGTTGACTGGCGAAATGGAACATACCCTGATAATCCTGATATCTATTCAAGAAAATATACATCAGCGATGGTCCCTGTTACTGATGAAATAAATATAAACACCGATGGTGCCGCGACTGCTCAACGCGAACCGGCTATATCTGCCGATAGGCTTGGCAATGTTGCTATTATATGGGCTGATTCTATAGGAAATAGTTGGGATATATCCGGTCAAATGATAGATGTTGATGGCGTAATCAGAGATACTAATTTTATTGCGAACACAGACTCAGATTCGGCACAAGTCAGCCCCGATGTTGCAATTGACGGAAGACAGCGGTATGTAACATGGGTTGATAGGCGAAACGGCAATTACGATATTTATGCTTCAATACAAAATTATAATGACCCTAATTTAGCAGTATCGGAAAATTCTATTCAGTTTTCTATGCAGGAGGACGGAGCGGTTCCGGCTGTTCAAACATTAATTGTCGATCATGTCGGCTATAACCCGCTTGACTTTACAATCAGTTCAAATATGGATTGGTTAGATGTTACACCCACAACATCTACGACAACTGATACCGTAACATTGAGTGTGAACACTGATACGTTACCAAGAGGTATTTATACCGGAATATTAACATTCAGAGACCATACATTAAATGATTCTTCGTTGTCGGTTGGAGTTCGATTAAATATTTATACTCCGACAATGGAACTTTCATCGGACACATTGTCGTTTATTATGTTTGAAGGTATTGCCGACAGTAGTTCTCAATTGGTATCAGTTGATAACAGTTCATTTGGGTCTTTCAGTTGGACAGCATCGGAAAACAGTATATGGTTGACTCTTTCATCTTATGCCGGATTATCGTCAGATACCTTGTCTGTTTCGGTAGAACCGTCAGCTTTATCTGCCGGTGTATATACCGAACAGATAATCTTTTCATCATCTGATGCCAATGGGTCGCCTGATACACTGGTGATTCAATTACAAATTGTTAATGATATGCCGTATATACAAACTTCCCCTGATTCGGTTTTTATATATACTGATTCAATTATAAATTATACTCTACCGGTTGCCGTAACAAATTTCGGGACTGACACACTACATTGGTCAGCAACCTCAAGCGGCAACTGGTTTACGTTAGATACAACAAATGGTACCGATGGAGATTCGGTTGTTGTCTCTATAGACTCATCGACAGCTTTTGGGAGATATACCGGCTACATTGAAATAACAGATTCACTTTCATTTAATAAATCAGTACGGGTGCCTCTAATATTAGATTACTACCAAACATCAGCAGATACACTGCAATTTTCAACAACGAACTCTCCGACATTACAAACAGTTGCAATATCACTCACCCTTGATGCGGTGAATAGATTGACAGAAATACATCTTCCGTTTCAATTTGATACAACCTATTTGTATTTAGATTCAATAAGAGAAGGTGTCACATCACCCGATATTACGACTCTTACCTATGCTGCTAATAATACCAATGGAACAGCTATGCTGAATCTCACTATGAGCCAAGCTGATACTTCATTGAATGTTGGCAGTTCCCATTTGGCAGAGATTTATTTTACAACAAAATCTGTATTAGGAATTTCTTCAATTGATTCAATTATTACAGACAGTATAACAGCATATGTTTTGGATACATTAGGTCAGCGGTTTACTCCGAAAGTTATTTCCGGTTCGGTCAATGTGGATGTATCGACTGATATACATGATAATATACCACCTGAACTACCCGCGAAAATTCAGTTATCTCAAAACTACCCTAACCCATTTAATCTCTCAACGACTATTTCTTATTCACTTCCAAGCAGAGCAGACGTTTCATTGATTATTTACAATATTTTGGGACAGAGAATACGACTACTTCTTCAACAAACTCAACCTGCCGGATTTTATCAAATTTCGTGGGATGGTCACTATGATGACGGTCGGGTTGCTCCAAGCGGAATATATTTTTACCGTCTTGAAGCTTTATCAGATGTTTTTGTCAAAAAAATGGTCTTATTGAAGTAAATAATATCTTTTTCAGCTTAAAAAGTAACTTTTTTAAAATTTTTCCGTAGACAAATTAGAAAAAAGAATATAAAAATGGAGATTTGCTATGGTTGCTTTGAAAAATATACTCGCAGGGACAGCTCTTCTTTTACTCTTATCGGCAAGTTCATTTGCATCTGATAATTCTAATCGTATCTATGGAACAATCACAACTGTTGATGGCGATGTATTTGAAGGATTAATCCGCTGGGATAAAAACGAAGTTTCATGGGTAGATATGCTTGATGGTACAAAGGATCTCCCCAAACGAAATATGAGAAAATCAAGATCATCAAGAAAACGGTCACGAAGAAGTAGTATAGAAATATTTGGAATTAAAATTGGAACATCCGGTAACATCTCTTTTGGTAATTCAGCTCAATCAGGAATTCGGTTTGGGAATATAAAATCTTTTGAAGTAATAGATGATAATGCGATGCTTATTCAATTAAAATCAGGTGAAGAGGTTGAATTAAGAAACGGCTCTACAGATATTGGAACAGATATTAGAGAAATTATTATTGAAGATGCCCGTGAAGGTGAAATTGAATTAGAATGGGACGATATTGAAACTGTTGAATTTTCTGCCGCCAATAATGATGAAACATCTTCAATGGGGGAACGTTTATATGGAACTGTAACAACACGACGGGGTGATGAATTCACCGGGTTTGTCTGTTGGGATATTGATGAAGTCCTTACTAATGATATTCTAAACGGTGACCATAAAGGACGTTCTAAAAAAATAAAATTCAAACGGATTGATACAATTGAGCGGTATAGCTCCAATGGAGCAACAGTGTATCTAAAAAGTGACGATGAATTACTGCTTCGCGGAACAAATGATGTTGACGACAGTAACCGTGGAATTATTGTTTCTGACCCTGATTTTGGACAGGTAGTTATTGAATGGGATGAATTTGATAAAGTAACATTTGAAAAAGTTCCTCGCGGCATAATCCATTATAAAGACTTTGACGGTGGAAAACCGCTTCAAGGAGTTGTCTATACTGAAGAAGGTGATTCTTATGAGGGACAGATTCGATGGGATAATGATGAAGAATATACATGGGAAATGCTAAATGGCAATTACCATAGTGTTGAATTTGAAATTGAATTTTCAAAAATTAAAGAGATAAAAAAGAAATCATATCGTTCTTCAGTTGTAACAATTCTAAACGGACAGACTTTTCGCTTAAGAGGTTCCAATGATGTTGATGAGGATAATAAAGGGATATTTATTACAACTTCTGACGGTGATGAAATCGAAGTTGAATGGGATGAGTTTGACCGAATAGAATTTAAGTAAAGATATTATTACTATCCAAAATTTCTGTTTCGCTGTTTTAACACCCTCCACACACAGTGAGATAGATTTTTATAGAAAAGCCCGCATTTGCGGGCTTTTTTTATCTATTCTGATATATTATATATTATTGAAGTTTAGATTTTTCAAGTGCTGCCTGTAGATCTTTTACATGTGCCTGTGCTGTGGAAATATCATTTTTTGCTCCGGGATTACCTTTAGCCATTTTGATGAATTTTTGCCAGTTCGCAATATTGACAGCGTAACTTTCAGGGTCAGAAGTTTCTATAGCAATTGCATAGTTATACGCAGCTCTATATCTTCTTTTTGATTTTGATTTCATCGCTTTTTTAAATGCAGCAGCAGCAGCAGAATATTTACCGTCATTTAAATATATTTGTCCTAATGTAGAATGAGCTAAATAATAATCCGGTTTTATAGATGCAGATTTTTTTAATGCTTTTATTGCCTCAGCCTTTTTACCGCTGTTTTTGTATGCTTTTCCAAGCATGTAATAGGTCAACTGGTCACCGCCGCCCAATTCATGACTTTTATTAAATGCAGCAATAACTTCGGCATAATTTTTCTTCTTATAGTAAACCTTACCTAGCTCTTTATAGGCACCGGCATCTTCTTTTAATGATAAGGCTGATTTAAAGGAAAGTTCTGCTTCGGCATATTTTTTTAATTTGTATTGAACTTTACCTAAATTTGTGAATGCATCAAAACTTTTAGAGTCTTTTTCAGTTGCAGTTTTAAAGTTTGATAAGGCAGCATCGTAATTTCTGTTAACAAAGTTTATAGTACCTAAATTAATATAGGCATCAATATAATTAGGATCTTCTTTTATACATAGTTGATAAGATGCGATAGCACCCATTTTATTATTTGCTTTTTCAAATTCCAATCCTTGATTAAATGCTTCTTTTGCTTTGGCTGCATCGGCAAAACTACTTGCCGTAAAACTTAAAAGAGCAATAAGGACGGTTAGTATGAATATTAGGGGAGAGGCTGTTTGTTTATTATTTTGAGCCATGTGGTTCCTTTCAGTTATATTTTGCTTCTATTATTTTCTACACAAATTGGTACAAAATGATCCGTAAATTATAGTGAATTACGATGTTTCATAAGAGCTTGTTTGACATCATCATATTTTAAAGCCAAAATTCGGGCAGCTAAAACCGCAGCATTTTTAGCCCCCGGTGAGCCAATAGCTACTGCTGCAACCGGTATCCCCGGAGGCATTTGTGTGACCGACAGCAGAGCATCTATACCGCCCAAAGCAGCCGGTAGAGGTACACCGATAACAGGCAGATTTGAATGAGCAGCTGCTACACCCGGAAGAGCAGCCGAAAGTCCTGCCATTGCGATAATGATCTCATAGCCGTCTTTTTCTGCTTTTTGGATATATTCTTTAGTCTGTTCGGGATGTCGATGTGCTGATGAAACTTTCAAATCTGATTTAATATGAAAAACTTCCAACTGAGCAATGCACTTTTCAGCATATTCCATATCAGATTTTGAACCTATTATAATAAATGCTTTTGCCATATTTTTGTTACCTTTTGGTTGATTTTAAAACACGGAATCCAATATCTTTCCTATACATAGCTCCGTTAAATTTAATCTTGCCGACCCCTTTGTACGCACGATTAAGGGCTAATTGTAAGTTTTTATCGGTACCTGTTACACCTAAAACTCGACCTCCGGCAGTAACCCATTTATTATCTTTAAGAGCAGTGCCGGCATGGAATATAAAACAGTTTTCTTCCTTAAAGTCATGGAGTCCTTTTATCTGCATTCCTTTGGCGTATTTCCCGGGGTAACCTTTTGATGCCATCGTTATACATGCAGAACTTCCTTGTTTCCAATTTAGTTTTGGAAAATTACCAAGTGTTTGGTTTATTGATGCCAGCATAAGTTCGGCTAAATCTGTTTTTAAAAGAGGAAGTACCGCCTGGGTTTCCGGGTCTCCAAAACGACAATTATATTCCAATACTTTAGGACCTGCTTCAGTAAGCATCATGCCGGCGTATAAAACACCTTTGAAAGGAATACCATCTTGCGACATGCCATGAATTGTCGGGGAAAGCACATGATCCATTATTTGAGTCATGACTTCTTTAGTGACAAATTCAGTTGGGCAATATGCCCCCATGCCACCCGTGTTTGGTCCTTTATCACCTTCGTATGCTTGCTTATGATCTTGACTTGGCAGTAAAGGTATTATGGTCTTCCCGTCAGCAATTGCCATAATTGAGACTTCTTGACCTTTTATGAATGATTCAATTAAGACTTGTGTGCCGGCATTCCCAAAAACTTTTGACAGCATAATATCTTCAAGTGCCTTGGTAGCCTCTTCAATATCTTTAACTATTATCACACCTTTACCGGCAGCAAGCCCATCAGCTTTGATAACTAAAGGAAACTGTGCTGAATTACAAAACCCGATAGCTTCGGCATAAATTTTAAAAGTTTTAAATGGAGCAGTCGGAATATGGTGCTTTCGCATAAATTCTTTTGAAAATACCTTACTGCTTTCAAGTTGTGCTGCTGCTTTGGTTGGACCGAAAATTTTTAGTTTTTTTCTTTGAAAATCATTTACAATTCCTTTTGCCAAAGGTACTTCCGGTCCTACGATGGTTAAACCAATTTTATTACGAAGAGCAAAGTCGACTAATGCTTTTGTGTTATCAGCTTTAATATTAACACATTTTGCCTGTTTACCTATTCCGGCATTACCCGGGGCACAATAAATCTTATCAACTTTTTTTGATTTTTTTAACTTCCAAACGATCGCATGTTCTCGACCGCCGGAACCAATTACTAATACTTTCATACGCTTCCTAAATCTCTATTTGGAACGGAAATTATAAGGTAAATATACATAAAAGACAACCTGTTTTTTGCTTATGACGTATTTACATAAATTTTTGTGTAATGTAATTTATTTTTAAGTATTGCAAAATTCTTTGGATATAATTGGTTGACAAAGCGTCAATTAAGTGTTTATTTCAATTTTTTGTAGGGCAAATGTGCTTGCAAGAGATGATTTAGATATGAAGATAATTGTTAAAAATATTAGAGGATTTTATGATGAAAAAAACGCTGGCTTTGACCCTTGTGATGTTGTTAGTTCTATGTAATCTTTCTGCTGTTGCTCAAGAAGATGATGCCGTTGATAAAGATAGAGCAGAATTTACATTTTTTGGAGGATTTGGGCTTCCAACCGGTGATTTATCCGATTGGGGTGCTGATTCATTAAACCCGGGAAGTGGAAATAATATCGGTCTTGAGGGCGGATTTTTCTTTACTCCAAGTATTGCAGCCGGATTTAATTTTACATACACAAGCTTATCTATTGATTCTGACAATCAGTATACTACTGACTTGACTCATCGTATATAGATCGGAAGAGCGTCGTGTAGGGAAAGAGTGTAGATCTCGGTGGTCGCCGTATCATTAAAAAAAAAAAAAAGAGACAACAGAAAAATGATAAAGGAATTTAAAAACAAGCAATAGAGGAGTTACAGGATACAATATTGGCACAACTAAGATAGACTCTAACTGCTTAGCAGGTA
>CALCCW010000055.1:0-3320 GCA_937900185.1 uncultured candidate division Zixibacteria bacterium
AGCGTAAAAGGGATGGAAAATGAGTTCAAAGAGACAAACAGCGAAATAGGGAGTTGAGAACGCATATTACGGAAAGGTCAAAAAGATGTCAAATCATGGTAGGAATTTTTTTTTTCAAGCAGAAGACGGCATACGAGATATATCAGTGTGACTGGAGTTCAGACGTGTGCTCTTCCGATCTTACTTTATTTTATACGGTGCATGGCAGATTACCTCGTTTGCCAAAAACTTATACATAGAAATAAAGAAAAGGAATTCATTATGAAATTCTCAAAAATTTGTTTATTCGCATTTATTCTCTTAATACCTATTCTCGTATTTGCCGAGGATGATGTAAACGTATCATTTGAATCGCATTATTTATATATCTCTTTTAATATTCCTAATCAAACCGCAACGATTGTTGATGGTGGAACTATTAATATTAAAAAAGGAGATTGTTCTTTTCGGTTAAATAATACATCTCAATTAAAATATTTTAATGTTAATAACACGAGTATTACATTTAACCTTACTTTTTCGGAAGACAGCTCCTACTATCTATTGAATTTTAACAATACTAATCCCGATGGTTCTTACCCATTCTCGATTTTTTACACGGCAACATTCAACGATGATGTTGAAAATGTTCGCTTCTCCAACGAAAATGTCGGGCGGGAAGTTACAGGAACTATTTTAGAAAAAGGAGTCTATCTCTCTCCGTCATCATACTTCTATCCGCAAGGTAAAGAGAATGCCGTATCGTTTTCTATTGCTGCCAATATTCCAATAAACTGGGAATCGGTAGCAGACGGAAACAAAATGGAACAGATTCTAAAAGATAACAAAAAATTTCAAAATTGGACAAATCCATACAAATCTGACGGTCTGATGTTTATGGCGGCACCGTATGTTATCAAAGATACAACTGTGAATAATATCAATATCGCCTGTTACTTTTTCGCTGAAGATACATCGCTGTTTGATTCTTATCTCTCAGCAACTGTTGGCTATATAGAGATGTATTCTGAAATGATAGGTGCTTACCCATACAATTCTTTTATAGTTGCCGAAAACTTTTTCCCGACCGGTTACGGTATGCCCGGCTGGACTCTTTTGGGTCAGCAGATAATCCGTCTGCCGTTTATAAAATACTCTTCGCTTGGGCATGAAGTCCTGCATAACTGGTGGGGCAATTCTGTCTATGTCGATTACGACCGCGGCAACTGGTGCGAGGCAGCAACAGTCTACGGAGCAGATTATAAATATAAACTTATGCGTTCTGAACAAGCTGCGATGGCATACCGTAATGATATTTTAAAACAGTATGTCAGTTATGTGAACGACGGTAACGATTTTCCGATAAGAGAGTTTACAGCACGTACCTCAAAAAACACCCGCACTATCGGATACAACAAAGCAATGATGGTCTACCACATGATAGAGCAAGAGATAGGTACCGATGCTTTTGAACAGGCGTGGAAAGATGTGTATGCCAATTATATTACTAAAAAAATATCATGGGAAGAATGGATTGACGCTTTTGAAAAAACATCAGGGAAAGATTTGTCGCATATTATTCCACAATGGATTGACCAAACCGGTGCACCTGTGTTGTCGCTATCAGATATTATCACTGTAAATGAAGCAGGAAATAAAAGAGCTACATTTAAACTATCAGAAACATCCGGTGGAAAATATAAACTGCAAGTGCCGGTTCGCTTTTCAGGTAAAGACACAAAATTTGATACTACTATAACTCTTTCAAACAACGAACAGATTTATCAGCTTACTGTGCCTGCAACAGCAGATAAAATCGAGATTGACCCTGATTTTCATCTGTTTAGAAAACTGTATCCTGAAGAAGTTGAGCCGATAGTTTCTGCGGTGCTTGGATATGACAATCAAATCTATGCTATTGATAATTTAGAATCTATTAGTGCTGATGCGTTCAGACAGTTTGCCCAAAACATGAATGGTGAAGGACAGACCATTATTTTTGCCAATAAAATACCCGATGGCAATGATACCACCTCTGTGATTATCTTAAACCCTACAACGATACCAAAATATATTGCTGAGATGATTACAATTGCTGATGATTCTATTACTGTTAACGGTGAGACTTTCCCTCGTGAGGGGCATACTTTTATTTTATCGGGTGATAATTACAAGGGGTATAAAAAATATTTGGTTGTGCTGACATCTGATTTTGAGTCACTGGCACGGTTGGGGGAATTGATTCCTCATTATGGAAAATATTCATACTTAGTGTTTAACGGTTCAAAAAATGTCGCCAAAGGTCAATGGAAAATCGCAAGTTCTCCATTGAAGGTTGGATTGTAGAAACCAATTGTAGATTTATTTAAGACTATTATAGGGCGTCCGCCTAGGTGAACGCTCTTTTTTTTATTTAATCTTCACTTTCAGACATATACTCATCAGCATTTAAATTTTTAATTCTATGAGAAAATACTGAATGAAGTTTTTCAAGGTTTTCTTTAAACCATTGGTGAGCTTTTAACCAATTTCCTTTGTCTTTTAGAATAAGGTTATCTAATGTAAGCATAATTTGGCTTTCAATTCGATTAGGATTTTCTCTCCATTCTAATTCAGACCCAAATTCTTGTTCTATTTTCTCTTTGTCTTGTTGTAACATATTAAAGTAGATTTTTGAATTATCACCTCTCATGCTCATAGTACAAGAAATTTTATCTTCTCTTGTATTTAATAAACCATTCATCCAAAAATCACTTCTGCCAATAGATATGTTGATCCAGTGTTGCGGATTCGGTTTCTGTGGTTTAAGGAAGCTGTCGTTTTCAATTAGATATTCTTTAAGAGCAGTCCAGTATTCGAGTTGGAGTTGTTTGGTAGGGGAAAGTTCACCTTGAGAGATTTTTTCAGCTGCACCTGAGACAGAACGAGACCAGTCGTTTGGTTTGGAAATAATATTAAATTTAGGAGCAATGGGGGAATCTCCTATTTGCCAAAGTTCTACTTCGAGACCAAAGAAATTAAATTTTTCTTCGGTAATACCATTGAGCCAATCAAGAGCGGCACGGTGTTCTTCTGTGAAGCGTTTGGCAACCCATACAATAGTTACTGCTTTAAGTCCTGAGGCATAAGTCATGAGTTGTCCGAGATGAGTGTGATCTGTTTTTTCAAGTTGATTTTCAATTAGAACCCAACTACCCGATGTAGTGTCTTTGCAGAGAATATCGGCACGGAAAGGACCTACATTTTTTTCTTGGGCTTCAAGGTCAAGCTCTATACCTATCGTGTCACTAAGCAAGAGATCGGAAGAGCGTCGTGTAGGGAAAGAGTGTAGAGCTCGGTGG
>CALCCW010000056.1:0-8106 GCA_937900185.1 uncultured candidate division Zixibacteria bacterium
GCCACAAACCAATCTCTTCCAACACTTGCTTGGATAGCTGAAAAATATAACTTTAGTCACAGATTACTTGAAATAGTAAGAGCTAAAATGCGTCGAATGGGAATAATTGATCATATTTCAAAATTCAACAAGAAAAACAACTACCAGGAAGCGTGGGTGTTTTCTTCAAGGTTCCAACGAACTCTTTCAATACTTTCTGAACAGCACACAACTTTTAAAAAAATTGAAAATTCAAAACAAGAAGAAAAAGACAGGGATCTGTTTAGATATCTCTAAACTCTTCTTCATTTTCCAAATCGTCATCATGTCTATTTTGGATACTATTCTTTTTGTAGTTGATATAAACTCGAGGGTCTTCATATTTCAACCGAAATAGAATGTGATCGATCTTAAGTTCAATCTCTTTTAATCGTTCTTCAAGCCATTCCCCAAATTTCCCAATTAGTGTTTTTGAATCGTTTTGTCTCATGAATGTAGGAATGTGTTACTACTTTATAAAAGTTACGGTTATGTATGACTACATGGTAGTAATCCCTCATTTTAAACCACTAAGTATTCTACCGGAAACATCTTTGATTCTCTGGATTGAGCTGATCAGCATTTTTTTGTCACCTTTATAGAGCTGAATATAGTCACTAAAAGCAGTATTGGTATTCAAGCCAATAGATTGACAAACTACATAAGAAACTGCTTCAGCTTCAGTTTCTTTCTGAGTTTTTGAAAGCTTCTCACCGGAATGATGTAATAACTCATGAGCTAGTTCGTGAACTTTCACACTGAATTCATCGGCTGGCATCAAACCTGAACGAATCGTAATTTTACCTCCTGAGGAACAACCGTCAGCTCGTAAAGTATCTGAATACTCCAGTGTAATACCGTTATCGGAAATTAAACTATTAAGTAATCCTTGATAATAAGAAGGATCACCTTTCACACGTGCAAATTCAGGTAATTTGTCTCCGTCAGTTTGGGTAATGTCAAAAACGTAAACTGCTTTGAACCCGTTTATTGCAGTAACATCGTTTCTGATATCATCCTTTTCAATGGTTTCTTTTTTGTAAATTAAAGGAGCAAAAATCACAATACCTCTTTCTCCTTTGTTAACGAACCGTCCAAGTTTTTTCCAAGAGTGAAATCCCGATATATGAGTTGCATTCGGTTTTTGAAGAGCTATGAGCATAACATTTCGTAAACTATACTGATGAAATCTACTCATAGTATTTAGATACTTTTTCAATTCATCGCCATAACCATTCTCAAGAGATTCAGTTAATAGACTAAGTGCTTTTTCAATTAGTTGTTTTGTTTTGTTATTTTTCATATTAGTTCACCTCTGGTTAATCAGGTTTTTGGTTTCTTCACTTTTGAGGAACCAAAAAATAGTTATAATGTGGACAACAATACAAATATGAAATGCAAGTAATTAAGCTTGAAATATCTATTTTAAGAAAATAGCTTTCTTTTATAGTCTATTGAAATCTCTTCTAATTGCTTTAGCCTCCCTTATCTCATCCTCAAATCAACGAAACAACCAGAATCACTCATAAAACATTAGCGTTCTTGATTAGCCTATTTATGAATGTGAAAACGTATTGCAATATAAAAGTTACTAATTTTCAAGTAAAACCATTAAATTTTCAGATAAAGATAAAGCTGCACATGAAAGGCTTATACTGTTAAACCAACGTATTTATCTAATCTAAATTAGCACTTGACAATTCCTGGAGAATTATATACACTATATACTATAATAGGCAGTGTATACCATTAAGGATTTTGGGTTTTTTTTAAAATAGCAGGGATTATAAAATATTATAATAAACGAGGAGAACTTATGAGAAAACTCATTCTCATCTCTGTAATTTTATTAATGCTACCAACGGCATCTTGGAGTTTGGGATACTTTAATATTTCGAGTTCATCTCTTCAACAGCTTGATTTGGACTCTTATAGATTAAGAGTTAATGTGGATTTTGGGGATATATCCTGGCAAAACCCAGAAACATATATAACTAACTTTCATACATTTTCTCTTTCTTTACTGGGATCATCACAGTACAATACAACATTTAATGGAGGGCTAGAAAATATCATCGGAATTCCAGGTTATTGGTCTGCTGGTGATTTTGGTTTCTCACCAGGTTCCTTCTCAAGTTTTGAATTTGGGTATGATTTTGATTTAACAGCCCCACTAACAGAGCCATTAACTATGACCTATGACGCTCATTTTATGAGCAATGCAATTAGCGTATATGATCCCGTAACTAAAGACTTTTTAGGTTATGATTTTGAAACTACTAATTTTACAGGTTCATTTACTGTCGGAGAAATTAATCCTTCAGCTGTCCCTGAGCCAGCTTCAATGTTGTTATTCGGTTTAGGACTTGTAGGTGCAGGAATTATCAGACGTAAGAAAAAAATTGCTATAAAATTATAACATCTAAATCTGTATTCGACTAAGTGGTCGATGCGTGTAATGTTTTATACGTGGGGATAATTTTGTAAATCGTAATATTACTTCCGAATTTACAACATACTACATCTTTAACAAATGTAATTATCGAAAACATTTAAGAGGATTGCTCCATTGTAAACAAAATATAAAGTAAACAAGTATGAAAATAACTGCCAAAGGACCTACTAATTTAAAAAATATAGTATCAGATAGAAAACATCCAGCCAGAACAAATATCTCTTCAACAGAACCTTGTAATTTATTTTATATTAAATACTTTTTTTCGGAATATTTTAAAGGAGTGATTTTTCTAATAATAACCTTTACATTTATTTTCTTTGTTCCTACACAACTCACAAATTCCTCAAAAAGAAATATATTATTATTGAAAATTCAGCTAATTTTTACCGGAATAAAGTTCTCATTAAAATTCCAAGTTATCAGGAACTTCCTATATAGTATTTTAAACATTGTAAGAGTTTTAATTCTGAAAAACCAATAAAAATAAAGACTCAATAGGATTAGTAAATAGGAGACATATAAGCAATTTGAATCATCGAAGATTAGATTTAAATCGAGAATCTTTCACACTTTCAAAATATTTATTCTCAAAAACTCTAAATTTATAAAAATACGATGAAGGCCCCCTCCGTGCCAATATAAGTGAGGCTCCAAATTGAAACGTATAATTTGGGTGGTGTGGTATAGAGAATATCAGATGTTATCAGAATCTGTATATGCTGAAAAGAAGGAAGTATGATCAGCCGTTCAAGGCAGGTTATCAAGCTCAGAAGAACCGGCATTATCAGTCGGTCGATCAGTTAAGCCGAAGATTGTCCGCCCAGTCGAACTTACAGCCAAACATCGTCCTTTTACAACTGCATACAAGCTTACCGTTTTAACTGAAGAGGGCAAACTTAAACAAGAGGGAACGAGAACAACTGATGAAGATAGCCATTATTTTATATTTTATCATTTATTGCATATTTTAATCATAAAATTACCTACAAACTCTTCGAAGGTCTTACAGATATTTAACTCTTAATTAATTTGGATTTCTTTCTGCATGACCTCAGTATTTATAGGGTATAAATTTTTTTTATTATATACAAAAACCCCTCCAAAGTATTTTAAGATTTAGGATAATTATTTTTCATATTTTCCATTCTATACGCTTTCTCCTTTTTTTTCTTAAAAGTATCCAAATGATTATTCCACCCAAAAAATAGCCAAAGCTAAATTGAACAGTATTTGTTAACGTAAATTCAAAAATAGTTTGAGTAACAATAGCATTACTCAAAATCACACCAATAAAATATCCTAGGAAAAATAAAATACTAGCTCTTAGATTACTCATATTTTTCTCTTTTTAAATAACTCCTACTAACATTACAATATAAAATTATTATATAATAAATCAAAGTTTTATTTCATCCATTTTATCAAAATGTGGAATCAGCTTATAAAAATACTTCTAAATCAAATTGAACCACAATTCGACGGAACAACCTGAATCAGTCAGGATATTCTTGAGCAAATTTAACTTTAACTACAATCCTATTTTTGAAATTAACTCAATTCAATAAAATGTTTTTGTTATAACTACATATTGAGATCTTGAAAGTTTATTCAGATAAGATTGCTTGGTGAATAACGGCATAATTTTCTCTTTATTTAAGAGAATAAACTAACGGGTTAATTTCAATACTAAAGAGCTGTAACTACAAAAAGTAAAATGATTATTATTGCGGAAATTGTCCTTAGTCTTTTCCACCTCAATCTCTTCGAAAAAAAATATAAAATCCCACACAGAAATCCTAAAACAACGACAAGAGTAATAGACAGTTTTATGTTCATAAAGTACTCAAAGAAAAACGAGATATTTTCTTATTTTACAGCCAATAACTTCGCTTTTTATTGCACTCCTGATGGAGTTGTCCAGCATTCGCTAAATCTATTAGCTCATAGCGAATAGCAAAATGGCTCATTCAACCACGTCTAAAGCCATGGTGTTCTGTCTTCGACCGAATAAATTAATTAGAAAACTCGTCAAATAAAAAAAATAACAGTATAAATCACATAATAGCGAAAAATAAGAAAAAATCACTTGCATCTCAAGAGAAAATAACCCATACTATCTATATTTCTGCAGGGAATACAATATAGTCTAAACTAAATAACATCTGAGTAATCACATCTAGGGCTAGTTTTAGAAGGGCGTTAATAAAATAAAAAAAACCTTTTAGGTTCAGAAGGAGTTATATGCAATTTTCTAAATGGAAAGTTTGGATTGCATTTGTGTTGCTATTTGCAGCAGGTGTTGCAGTTCAAGCACAACCCGAGATCAATATTAAACAAATTGATGCCAACAACTTCCCGTTCATCTACTTGGTAGCAAATGTAAATGAAAACGGAAGTCCGATTGCAACTCTTACTACCGCAGATTTTATAGTTAGTGAAGATGGTAGAATTCAAACTGATTTCTTTGAAGTTACACCACCTAATTCTGGGGATGGAGTACGGTTAGTAGATTTTGTTTTTCTTATCGATAATAGTGGTAGTATGGGGGGGGAGATAAGTGCTGTACGTAATAATGTAAACGCGTTTGCAGATCTTATGGCAGCAAGCGGCATTGACTTACGACTTGGTGCTGTTCGATTTGGAAATAGGAATGGTAGTAATCCAGATATTTTCAATAGTGGTAATTTAACCGGTGACCTTTCTGTTTTCCACTCTTGGATTAATTCAATGTCAGCCTATGGCGGATATGAACCCGGACTACAAGCAATTATAAATGCTGTTAACACTTTTAATTTTAGACCGGGGTCTCAACGACATTTTCTTATTATCACCGACGAGGATAGTGATGCCGGAAGTTTAAGTCAGGCAGTTTCTTTATGTAATTCTAATAACGTAGTTGTTCATGGTGCTATAAATTGTGGTTTTGGTAACTCTTATAATGACTATTGTCGTCCTAATACGAGTATAACAGGTGCAACTGGTGGTCTTGTGTTCTCTGTTGTCGGACCGTATGATGCTATTTTGGATGAAATTGGTCATAGTCTTGCCAATACATACATTGTTCGTTATAAAACAGATAATCCTGTTTATGATGGACAACAGAGGGAGGTTCTTCTTGAAGTAACTACTCCTTCTGGAGTTGATAACGATATAGCATATTATACACCGGGTGCAGGACCTTTAATTATTAGAACCCAACCGACTATTGACTTGAGTTACAACACTCCAATTGATGGGCAGTTATTAACTATTGAAGTAAGTGTAACGGATGATGTACCACCGGGGGTAACCGCTGTTCGTCTCTATTATAAAAAATTAAGCTCATCAGGTTATTCTTCAGTAATTATGAATAATATAGGAGGAAATTTCTATTCTGCTCAAATACCAGCTTCTATAGTAACTTCTCCAGGTGTTCAATACTATATTACAGCTACAGATGGACAGCTTACATCTACTGACCCGACTGTTGAACCGGGTGTTAATCCGTATTATATAGCTGTATTACCCAATATAGCTCCTGTTATCACTCATACTCCAATTGCTGAAGCTGATTTGAATAAAGATTTACCAATAAATGCTCAAGTACATGATATGACCAATGCTGTAGCTACAGTTGAATGTTTCTATCGAAAGACAGGAACCTTAATTTACCAAAACTTACCAATGGCAAATATAGGTGCTGAGAACTACTCTTGTACTATACCTGGAGTAGTTATTACAGAAGATGGATTAGATTACTATATTAAAGCGACTGATGATTTAGGAATAGTTTCTATTGATGGTGTACATTCTATTAAAGTCAAGTCTAAACTAGGTCCTGATATCCCTGAAGGAGACACAGATGGAGATGGATTACTTGACAGGTGGGAAATCCTGGGATATGATTATAATGGAGATGGCATCATTGATGTAGATCTTCCGGCAATGGGAGCTAATCCCATGCACAAAGATATATTCGTAGAGATTGACTGGATGGGAGAAGATTGTTTCGTTGGTTCTCTTGGTTGTCATGATCATGAGCCTAATCAAGCAGCAATTGATGAAATTGTTCAATCATTTGCGGATGCTCCGGTTGATAATCCCGATCATATATCTGGAATTAATTTACATGTTGATATTAGTAATGAGATTGATCATGATGACGATCTAGGTTCAAGCCAGGGTAATATCTATTATTGGAATGACTTTTGGGATTTACGAGAAACGAATTTTTCCGTCGAAAGAAGAAGAATATTCCATTATTGTATTTTCGCTCATGGTTTAGGTGGATTAGGAAGTGTATCAGGAATATCTAGGGGGATTCCTGGCACGGCATTTATTGTAAGTCTTGGATCTGGATCTTGGACTGATCATAGAGGATCTCAAAATGAACAAGCTGGAACTTTCATGCATGAATTGGGACATAATTTAGGTCTCCATCATGGTGGTGGTGAAGGTGATGATGTAATTTGGAAACCGAATTATCTTAGTATAATGAACTATAGTTTTCAAACTGAAGGATTGATTGTTAATAATTCTGGTGGTCATTTTGATTATTCACGTTTCGTATTATCTGATCTTGTCGAATCAAATCTTAATGAAATGAACGGATTAAATGGCGGTTCGCAAATTCAGAATTATGGTACAAAGTGGTTTTGTGGTACAAATGAAAACTCTACTTTTAATGCAAATAGTCATATTGACTGGAATTGTGATAAGGTGATAGCATCAGGTGTGTCATCGAATATAAATAAAGATGATTTCAATGATAGTGTAACTAGAATTAACACCCTTTCAAGTTTCAATGATTGGGATCATATCATCTTTGATGGTGGAGGTAGAATTGGTCCAATTGGAACAACAGTTGGAACAATAGTTGAGGAACCAGGAACAACTGAAGTCGAAGAATTAACAATTGATATAGTTAAGACCTTAAAACCACTTCCACCATACAGTGTTCAGGGGAGTGGTCATCTGGGGTTCATCGAAATAACTTGGGATTCGGTGGGGATAGAAGAAGATACTTTGATTAAATTTAATGTCTACCGCGACTCATCTATTCTTGACACTGTCTTAGGACATACATTCTTTGATAGTTTAGTTATATCTAATGTAAGCTATGTGTATAATATTGCTACCTTAAATCAATATGGTGTAGAAAGTGATCTTTCAACACCTGTCATAATTACAACTCTAAGTAAATTTAATTGGATTTTCCCTCCATTATTTCCATTTCCGCGAGCAAATGTTTATAGAATCTGGGAGCAGGATCGATTCCTTCCAATTAGATTTGTTTTAACTGATGAGAGAGGAAATTTGATTATTGATGATATAGCAACAATTCAGATGCAGAAATATGAA
Organism: uncultured candidate division Zixibacteria bacterium; assembly: GCA_937900185.1. GTDB lineage: Bacteria > Zixibacteria > MSB-5A5 > GN15 > FEB-12 > QQUK01. The sequence goes on from CALCCW010000056.1 coordinate 7,817, forward strand.
AATGATACACCAATTGGAAATATTATTGATTGTATTGATGTAGATAGCTCTATTACTAACAATATTGCGAGATATGAGCCATTATTGCAACAATATATATTCAATCTTCAAGTTAGTAATTATCTTACTCTCGGTCGTTGGATGATAGATCGGAAGAGCACACGTCTGAACTCCAGTCACACTGATATATCTCGTATGCCGTCTTCTGCTTGAAAAAAAAAAAACAAACTGAACACAATCTGTCGAAGGATCTCACTCCGCGTCCCTCCGCATATGCACTCCATCGGCTT
>CALCCW010000057.1:0-8107 GCA_937900185.1 uncultured candidate division Zixibacteria bacterium
AGTAGCACCGGCAGCAATAGCATCGCCAGCAATAGGGAAGTCGAAAGGGACAAACCAACTAGGAATACCGGCAGCTAAGAGAGAAGATGTTTTTTCATTTTCTAAAGGTCTCGCAACAACGATATCATCAGTTGTATTGATTTGTCTAAATTTAGAAAGGAAAGCATCGCGCTGCATGAAATCAGCAATAGAAGCAGCTTGTTCCATAATATCTTCTGTGACATAGCCAACAGAGAAGTCAGGGCGATTAGAACCAGTAATAGGAAGTTCATCAACTTGTGCAGATGCGATATTCAAATCAGCACAACCTGTGTTGACAATGATTGGACCAGCATTAACCGCATATGACGGGCTGGATCCAAATTCAACTGCAACAGTTGGACTGAAAGTTTGAATTTCCAAACGTGGTCTGTCTACACCTAATTTGAAGTCATAAAGACCTCCATAAAGGTCAGCAAACAACATATGCATACCTTCAGTAGCTGTCATAGCTAAAGCACCTAAAACACCACGTTCTAAGGCAGAACCACCATGATCAACACGGCGATTGAAGATATTTTCACCATTACTAGTATTATAACATTCTAAGAAACCGGTACTATTAAAGATGAACAGAAGATCAGGAGCAAGTCCTGCATCATCAGGTTCACAAGTTAAAAGACCTGTATTGAAATAATTAGCACCATCAGCAGTTTTAGCACCCCAAATTTGATTACCGGTAGATCTACTGAAAGCAATCAGATCTCCGCCGGTTGGGTCTGTTGGGTTAAGCCACTGCGATAATGTTGGAGCATATATAGCATTTTGATCTACAATAGGTGTAGAATATATAGCTCTATTAGTTGCTACTGGTGGGACAACATGATTACCGGTAGCAGCATCAATAGAATAGAAGAATCCATCTAAAGGATGATCGGAAACACCTAAGTCATTAGCCCAAGAAACAGCATACAAAACTCCGCCTTCATAAGCAACACCACCACGGAAACCTTCAGGATAGTTATATCCAGGTTGTAGTGGAGCAGCTAATCCGCCGGCACCTTGCAGTGTCCAGTTAATAGCACCAGTGAGAGGATCTATAGAATAAATATCACCTTCAGTGGCACCTGTTTGGGTAGAATAGAAAAGGCTGGTTCCGTCAGTAGCACCGGAAACATATGGATTTCCTGTAAGATAAACAGGATTTGTTGCCCAACCGGCATATAAATTACCAGTTAAAGCTTCAACAGCAACAACAGCACCATCATCAGTGGAATAGTACAAGACATCCATAGCACCGTCATTTAAGACAGTCATTACGGAGAAACGTGTATCACCAAAGAGATTAGCTAATCCAACAGAAAAGAATGTACGCTGCCATATAACGGCACCGGTAGCAAAATCTATTGCACCAACGGCTCTTGAAGCACCACCGGCTATGAACATAATGTCAGTGCCACCAATATTCATAATAGTCGGGGTACAACGGACAGAAGAACTAATCAATTGTCCGTCACCTGATGAACTATTTAAAGTATAGATAGGTGTACCGGTAGCAATATCAAATACGGTATAACTATCTGAGAATGAACATACAACTCTGTCACCATAAATGACAGGACCTGCATAAACAACACTAGCCGGTCCGTCATAGCTCCAGTTCAAGTTCAAGTTACACCAGGCATCGCCTACTGCAAGTTGAGAAGCACCATTACGGGCTTGAGAACCTTGATATGTTGACCAACCCGCATCAGTTAGCGGATCACAAGCTCTTCCAACAAATGGAATACAACAATGTGAAGAATAGGCTACCAATCCATAGTCGTCACCAAAGGCATCAACCATAGTAAGCCAAGGATAACCAATCGGTGATAGATTAAAAGCAGAACGTGCTTCATTGTTGCTTGATCCATCATCAGTAACTACTTCTATAATACCTGTACCAAGAGCTTCTATAACAATCCAGTAATCACCTGTGACATAAACGTCTAAGGAGTGGAAATCTACTGTTTGTAAAGCAGGATACATTACATAATCAATAACCGGAACTATAATTGAAGCAATTTCAGTTCCAGGAACGCCGCCTGCATCTGTGTATATAGAAATCTTTGAATCTTCAAGATAAGTAGCAGGATCTCCGACATCGTATAATGCCCAGGAAACTTCATTAACTTGACAGTTTTCACCGGCACTTGTAATTCTAACACCGGCTGCATTTTGTTGTACAGTACTGGTTAGATCCCAAACATATGCGAGACCATTGTAGTAACTTTTGGTTACACAAGATGAGAATTGGTCTATACAAAGATTGGCTGAGAAGAACCAGTTATAATCGTCACCATACAGAGCAGGTGTAGCATACCAAGTACCATTGTACATAGTACTTGAACGACCTGTGCCGGTAGTACCGTCATCACCGAGGATATATTCCCAAGATACACCGGGAACGCCATCAACAGTTACGACAATATGGAATGTTTCGTCAACAACAATTCCAACAGGGACGTTAATATACCAACCACCGGTATATGTACCGGCAAGTAAAGTAGTTGAAAATAATGTAGTAGTACCCGGAAGACCACCATCGTCGTTAGTGATAGATACTGTTACATCTTGAGAACTATAATTAGCATCTGCTTCATATATAACAACATCAACAGATGTTAAAGTTTCAGGACCTCCTACGTCGAAACGCATAGCACGTGACGGAATATCATCGCCAGCTGAACTAGGAGTTGAGAAAATATAGGCAGGTGCGCCATTATATTCTTGAGTATAGCAATCGGTAAATGGGATTTCCCCGCTACAGCTTTCAGAAGACATAACTGCTGCGTAATCTCCACCCCAGACACCACACATAGTTCCCCAACCAGTATTGAGTGGGTCGTATGTATCGTAGTAAGAGGTGCGACATTCGGTGGATGTAGAACCGTCATCGGTAAGAATTGCAACTTCATCAGTTCCGGCACCGCTATTGTCAACAATGCGGACACCGTAGTGATATTCTTCACCATCTGAGAACACCCAACCAAAACCATCGACTGGAGCATTAGGAGAGGTTGGTGAGAAATCAACTCCAAACCACTGATAGCCACTAGCTAAGTCAGAGTAAGGAATAAGAGATGAGTCTAATACAGCCCCGGGGAACCCGTTGCCGTCATCAGCCCATAAATAACACATCAAATCTGGTGTACCCACCATTGCTGAAGGGTATGGTAAAACCCAGAAAGTATAAAGTGTACATGAATAATTTTCTTCAGTAGAAAACCGCACATTGTAGTAATTTGCATCACCTGAATCAATCATGGTCCATAAATAATAACCACCACCATCATAAGACAGATCTTCACAAAATGATCCAAGCGGTGGGGTAGGAACTGTCTCACCAACAGGCAGTTTTTGTAAATTAACTGGTCTTGATGCAGGTTGAGCTGGAACAATATTGATAGCACCTTTATCTGAAAGAATCGGGTTATCAACATGAGTATTAATTGGTGTTCCAATATTCAATTGCGGATTTGTATCTGAAAAAGCTGTACCTGTAAAAGCTGTTACTAAGCTTAATACGAGTACTGCAATTAACAGTCTTTTTAACATTTATTTACTCCTTAAAATAAGGAAAAATAGGTTAATTCGTTTTCTTAAAATATGTACACCACCGGACCAAAAAGTCATAAGGCGGAATACGTGTCCCTGAGTGTCTAGGGCAGGGGATGTTCTTTAATTAACGAATTGTTTTTTTAATGTCCTATTATCGGAGTTGGAAAATACCTGTTCAGGGTAAATTCCTTAGTTGCGAAATTATATGAAAATTTGCTTCTGAAAACCTCTAATTTTCAGTTGGGTGTCGTTTTAAATTTCAACAAAGTTGAAATATGAACAACAAAGTATGTAGGTAGGAAGGATTTAATATGTTACCATTTAACAGATTTAAACACGCTCTACAGAAGATACGGCCGAGCTGTCGGCTAACTAAAGCAGATTATGTTGTGACCGGAGCTGTCCGGCTTCAAATCATTAGCAAGTAATATAATTGTTTAAAAAGTAGGTTTAATCGTTACACAGAAAATCTGATTTGGCTCTCGGATTTTGTAGTATAACTTCACACGCTTGACCATATTATACCCTTTTTTCTGAAATTGTCAAGAACTTTATGGAAATTATTTCCATATTATTATTATTAAATACCGTGAGCGGAGGCTAAGGGGGACTTGGAGTTAAGTCAGTAGGTCGCGGTTCCGTTGGTTTGAAATCGTTAGATTTCAAAGTCGAGAAACCCGACAAACTTGCTATCTACCTGCTCTCCGCTCCGGCAAAGGGCTTGTTGATAAAGTCCAAATTGTCACTACTTGAGCAGTCAGGAACCCTTTCCTGACGATGCCTTTAGAGGGTTTTTCAACAAGCCCCAAAGCCGGAGTCCAGAACAGGAACAAGACGGCAGATGATAAAAGAATGAATGATAGTTTTTAGATATGTTGCTTTATTTGCTCTATTCGTTTCTGCTCTGAATAACCGTTAATACTGGATATAGAAAATTGTAGGTTGGACATTATTTTCCGACTATAAGACAGACAGGAATGTCAGTCTTACCGCAACCTATAGCTTATTGGACTGTATATCACATATTTAGGTGAAATATAGGCAATTTGAGAGAATCTCTTGACTCATTTTATTTATTCTGTAGTTTAGAACAGTTATATGAGAATACAATCACTTAAAATCAGTAACTTTCGGGTTATAAAATCGGCTTCAATTGATTTTCCTGACAAAGTTATTGCTATAATCGGGAAAAACGGAGCAGGGAAATCATCTATAATTGAGGCTATTTCGTGGGCATTATATGGGAATCAAGCCGCCAGATCCGGCAAAGATGAGATAAAATCCACTTTTGCCGATGAGTCAGAAAATTGTGAAGTAAAAGTTAAGTTTTTCATTAATGAGGAACAGTTTACAGTTATTCGAAGATTAGTCGGTCGTACCAATAGAGCAGAAGTTGAGCTTTTTCGAGGTGACAAATCAGAATCTGTCGGTGTTAATGAAACAAAAACGCACGTAGGAAATCTTTTGGGGCTTGATTGGCGGGGATATTTAAGCTCATTTTTAGCTCGTCAATCAGAACTGAATGCCCTGTCTGATTTAGTCCCGTCAAAAAGGAAAGATCATATCGCCGGTATGCTTGGAATCGAGCGGTTGGATAAAGCAATACAGACGCTCAAACAAGACACCAAACTTTATAAAGAGAAGTCCCTCTTTTTAGAGCGGTTATTATCAGAAAAAGAAACAATTGAACGATTTATTGACGAATTACAGGCAAAACTGAATATAATAGAGGCTCAGTTAGTACCCCAAAATCAGCTGTTTGAAGCAACGCTAAAAGAATTTGAAAAATCAAAACAGCAGTTTGAAATCTATTCTGAGAAAAAAAACAAATTCATTCAATCCGAATCTGAAATCAAAGCACAACAAAGTACCTTAGAGTACCTAAAAGTACAAAAGGATAAGCTACTAAGTGATAAAACTAAATTAGACGAGCATCAGCATCTTTTACAAGAATTGCTCAAACAGCAAGAAAAAGATAAAGAAATACCGTTAAAACTTGAACAGCTTAAAAAACAGCAAAGTAACAAAAAATACGCTGAGGATATCAAAAACCAACAGCAGACACTTTTGCAAAAGATAGAAACGAACAGCCAAAAATCAGCGAATCTTAAAACTTCACTTGAAAAATTAGAAGCACAATTCAGCAGTTTCCCAAAAGATTTAGAAAAGAGTTTACGAGAACAAAAACTCATGCGAGACGACAAAAGGTCACAATACAGCAGTTTGCAGACTGAGATTAAACGTCTGAAATTAGATATTGAAAAGCTTGACAATCAGCTGTCCAATATAGCAAATCTTAAATCAGAATCTATCTGTGAAAGATGTCTGCGTCCTTTGGGGGAAGATTTTGAGTCGATAAAAAAACATATAGAAGATGAAATAAAGCAATTTGAGGAAAACCTGATATTAAAAACTACATCACAAAAAGAAGTTTTAAAACAGGGTGAAGAATTAAAAATTACAATTGAGAATCTGGAAAAACAGCATAAAGCACAAATTGTCTTACGACCTGAAATTGAATCAGTCAAAAAAGAAATAATTCAGTTTCAGCAGCTTACAAATGAATATTTACAGCGAAAAGAAGATATTTCAGACAAGCTCAAAGAGATTGGAGATATAGATTTTGATGAAAAAGAGTTTGAAAATATAAGTTCTCAATTTGTTCGGTTTGAAGAAAATAAAAACAAGATTAATAGGTATCAGGGACAGCTTGAAAGATTGCCGAAACTTATTGATGATATTGATAAAACAAATTCCAAGATAGAAACAACCCAAAAAATAATTGATGAAGAGGTTAGAAACTTAGATTTAATCGGATATTCTGAATTAGAATTTGGTAAAGTAACCGAAAAATTTAATCAGTCTCAGAATAAACATGAAGAGTCTAAAAACAAATTATTTGAGATAAAAAAAGAAATAGAACTAACTGCTCTTTCTTTACAAGAAAAACAGAATCAGCAGGAAATGTTTAAAAAATCTGAAAAAGAGTTTGAGGAAAATAAAACTGCTCATTATTACGGCGAAAAATTAAGCTCTCTCTTTACATTATATAGACATGATTTGATTGCCTCTATCAGACCAACTCTTGCCGACCTTTCATCACGCTTATTTAATGAGATGAGCGGTAATAAATACAATCTAGTTGAATTGGATGAAAAATATGAATTACGGGTAATGGACGATGGGCAGTTTTATGGAGTTGAGCGTTTTTCTGGCGGGGAAAAAGATCTTGCCAATCTCTGTTTGCGGTTAGCTATTTCATTGTCATTAACAGAAACCGCCGGGCTGAGCCGTTCATTTATTATTTTAGATGAAGTTTTTGGGTCACAGGATAATGAACGAAAGGACCTTATTCTATCTGCGTTGGCAAATTTGAAAAATAGGTTCCCTCAAATAATTCTCATTACTCATATTGAAGATATCAAAGACGGTGTTGAACAGATTATCGAGGTAAAACAAAACGAGTCCGGTTATTCCGAGGTGGTTGTAAATGGTTCATAAAAAAAAGAGATTCGGTCTCTTAACTTTTGTTCTTCTTATAGTTGTATTAATTATTATTCGGTTTGTTGAGGATATCGACAAGGATGTACCTCTTAAAGATAGGTTTCGAGTTACAAAAGTAATTGATGGGGATACTTTTGAATTAAAAGGCGGAGATAGGGTTCGGCTTTTGTCTATTGATACTCCTGAAAAAGGAGAGCAGTTTTATGAAGAAGCAAAGGAACTGCTGAAAAAATATACTTTAAATAAACAGGTAGAGTTAACTTATGCCGAAAAACGACGAGACCACTACGGCAGACTCTTAGCATTTGTATATGTCGATTCTGTGTTTGTTAATAAAGTGATATTGGAAAAAGGTCTGGGGTATTTATATCTTTTTAAAGATACCGAATCAAAATTACAAACAACTCAAGAACTTCTTTTAGCTCAGCAAAATGCGATGGATGCAAAAATCGGAATATGGTCAATAACTTATTCACCCGAAGATTATTATATTAACAAAGAAGGTTCCTTTCGTTTGCATAGACCCGGATGTAATTCTGTGAAAAAACTTGTTCCCGGGAAATACAGAAAGTTTGATAATCGTTTGGACGGTTTTAGAATCGGTCTCTCACCCTGTCGTAACTGCAAACCATAAGAAAGACAATGCTGTCACGTATTAGAAAATAATACTTGACATCTCCTTTTAAAACTTATTACTTTAATGTTTAAGCAAAGCAATATTTAATCAAATAGATAAAGCCATGGTCATACATCATGGGCAGATAGGATAATAGGAATTATTTATTTATCCTAATATAGTTTCCTCTAAACGCAGTAAGGAGGTGAAACTCAAGTCAATTATAATAATATTAAATATCACTGAAGTAGTAAACAAGTAACTTTTTTAATCTCTTCTCACAGGAGTCACAATGAAAAAAGTTTTAACCTTTTTAATCATCAGTGCATTACTCGTTTCAACAATCGTCATTGCCGCACCGCTTTTTAAAGTCAAAACAGCAAATACAGTACAAAAAACTCAAGATTA
>CALCCW010000058.1:0-2145 GCA_937900185.1 uncultured candidate division Zixibacteria bacterium
ACACTTATTACCGATAAAGAGGTCCCGGCATTCCAGTGGGGCTCAACAGGAAATTATAAAAATTATGATATTGAAAAAGTTGTCGAAACTGCCAAAATAGTATATAACCGTCGAGGAGTCACTTTCTCAGATTTTGATGAAAAACTTATTCGTACATTAAAAGATAACAATCAAACAACAAACGGAATACTTTTATTCTAGAAATTATATTATGCCTGAACTACGCAAAGATCCAATAATTGGAAGATGGGTTATTATTTCATCCGAACGTTCCAAACGACCTTCTTCTTTTCATTCTGTCTCTAAGCGGAAAGAAGCATCTCTCTGCCCTTTCTGTGCAGGACATGAATCTTACACACCGCCTGAAATTATCGCTTATCGTGATCCGACCTCTGAACCAAACCAGCCAGGATGGACGTTGCGTGTAATTTCCAACAAATATCCCGCATTAATTGTAGAGGGAAATATCAATCGTGAACCTAAAGGTTTATATGACCGCATGAACGGCATTGGTGCCCATGAGGTTATAATCGAAACACCGGAGCATAATATCGACCTTGTCGACATGACTGATGAACAGGTACGGGATATCTTTTGGGCGTACCGTGAGCGAATTCTTGATTTAGAGCGAGACAGCAGACTCAAATATATCCTCGTCTTCAAAAATCATGGCGAGGCTGCCGGGGCATCTTTAGAACATGCCCATTCTCAATTAATAGCGACACCAATCATTCCAAAACGAGTTGCTGAGGAATTACTTGGCTCTCAGAGATATTTTAATTTTAAAGAACGATGTATCTATTGTGATATTATTAGACAGGAAATTGCTGACCAAGAGAGAATTGTCTCAGATTTTGATTCTTTTATCACAGTACAGCCGTTTGCTCCAAGATTCCCGTTTGAAACATGGATTTTACCTAAATCACACCAATCAAGCTATATTGAGATGAGTGATGATGATTATCTTGTGTTAGCTCGTTGTATGAAAGATACCCTCAAAAGGCTAAAAATTGCTTTAAATGACCCTCCGTTTAACTTTATGATACATACTCGTCCGGTCTCCAAAAAATCACAGGAATATTATCATTGGCATATTGAAATAATTCCCAAATTAACCAAAATAGCAGGTTTTGAATGGGGGTCAGGTTTTTATATAAATCCAACTACTCCTGAAGAAGCGGCTGCATACCTCAAAGATATTTCATTATAAGTCGATAATAATTATATGAATATTCTCATTGCTACATCAGAAATCGTTCCTTTTGCCAAAACCGGAGGTTTAGCCGATGTCTGCGGTGCTTTGCCCGAATCATTTGCTCAAAAAGGTCACTTTGTAAAAGTATTCCTTCCAAAATACCAATCTGCCCAAAAATATTTTGATCAAATGCAGCAACTTGACATTAAACAAAATATTCATATAAACGGTTCTGTTTATGAGTTGACCTGTTATTCTCTAAAACATAAAAAACTTCCTTTAGAATTTATCTTTATTGCCAACGATATCCTTTTTGACAGACCCGAACTTTATATGGATAGAGCTACCGGCAAAGATTATGAAGATAACGATGACCGTTTTATATTTTTCAACCAAGCTGTATTAGAAACCGCCAAAGCACTTTCTTTTAAACCGGACATTGCCCATGTGCATGACTGGCAGGCAGCTTTGATTCCGGCATATTTAAAACTGAATTATCTAAACGATGCATTTTTTCAAGATTGTAAATCAGTTCTTACAATTCATAATCTTGCATTTCATGGTATGTTTCCCAATAAAAGTTTTACAAAATTAAACTTATCTCAAACTCTTTTTTATCCGACCTCACCTTTTGAATTTTACGGCAAAGTGAATTTCTTAAAAGCAGCCATTGCATATACCGATAAAATCACAACGGTATCAAAGACCTACGCTAAAGAGATACAAACCAAAGAGTTCGGGTGCGGTCTTGACGGGGTTTTACGAGAAAGAACAGATGACATCATCGGAATTTTAAACGGTGTTGATTACAAGATATGGTCACCTACACGAGATTCTGAAATTGCTCATTTTTTTCGAGTGCAAAACTTGTCCGGCAAAAAAATGAATAAAATTGAATTGCTGAAAGATCGGAAGAGCACACGTCTGAACTCCAGTCACACTGATATATC
>CALCCW010000059.1:0-13429 GCA_937900185.1 uncultured candidate division Zixibacteria bacterium
ATGAGTAGTAAGAAGATTGTAATTAGTAATTTTTTTTTTCAAGCAGAAGACGGCATACGAGATATATCAGTGTGACTGGAGTTCAGACGTGTGCTCTTCCGATCTGATACAAATCTAAATCGGTAAAAACAGTAAATTTGTGATTCCATTGTTTTGACTGCTTAAAATTCTTAGAAACATCAACTTTCAAATTATTTAACATTGAACCGGCTTCAAGGGAATCTGCATAAGAGTGATATAGATTTGACTCATAAAATCCGCCGTATGTTAGTTCGATATCCATTAAATCATCAGAGGCATTTATAGATACTGATATTATAAAACTTAAACATATTGACAAAATAATTTTATTCATTATAAACTCCTTGTTTACTTAAATAATTCATCATACTCATCCTTGAATTTTTTAGAATCGGGGTTATAATTAGCGGCAAGAGCATATTCGTTCATCGCCTCATCAATACGATTCATTTTAACTAAAACCTGTCCTAATTTCCAATGTGTCTTCCAGCTATCGGCATCATAATCAAGTGCCTTGAGAAGCAAATCGACTGCTTTAGTATAATTTTCTGATTTTTCTTCTAAAATAGCCAAATTATGATAAGCTTTTGCATAATCAGCCTTTAATTCAATTGCTTTTGCATAATCCTGTTTGGCTTTATTTATATCTCCAAGTTCACTATAAACTTTAGCTCGATTATAAAATGCTTTGGGATCCTGCGATAGATTCACCAGCCTATTAAAACAAATTAAAGCAGAATCCAAGATATTAAGTTTTAAGTAAGCTGTACCCAAGTTGTGCAGTCCTTTTGTATTGGTAGGGTCATTATCTATCAGCTTTGAATAAACATCGGCAGCATTTCTTATTTGACCTGATTTATTATAAGCTAATCCAAGATTATAAAGAGCTTTCATATTTTCAGGGTCTAAATCTATAACTTTGTTATAATACGTTATTGCTGAATCATATAGATTCTTATCATAAAGTATGATAGCAATATTATAGTACGCTTTTGAATAGCTTCTGTTTGCTTTTGTTGCCTGTTGATAATAAAATAAAGCACTGTCTTTTTTGTTTTCCTTATAGTACAATGAAGCTAAGTTATAGCTTGCTTGATAATGTGAACTGTCTGCCTTAAGACATTGCAAATATGATTTGACCGCATCATCATTTTTACCCATCTTTTTATATAAAATTGCCAAATTATACCATGCGGCAGAATTATTTTTTTCAAGCTCAGCTCTTTTTTGATACGCTAAAACTGCTTTATCAAGCTTACCAAGTTTACTGTAACAGAGTCCAAGATTCCGATAAAGCTTTGCTTTTTTAAATCCGAGATTTTTACTTTTTTCAAGCTCCTGCACAGCAGTTTTACAATCCCCTTGATCAATTTTCAAAAGTGCGAGATTAAACCTTGCTTCAACATAGTTTGGTCTCAAGCGTAGTGCCTCTCGATAACTTGCTTCTGATTTTACAAGGTCATTTGTTTTTTTGTATAATATCCCTAAGTTGTAATGTGCCGATGCTGAGGTGCGGTTACCTTTTATTTCTGAAGCTCTTGTGAACCATTCAATTGCATCATTATATTTATCAATTGAGCTATATAAAACACCTAAATTATATACCGGTTCGTAATAATAAGGACGTAACGTAAATGCTTTTTTATAAAACTTAATAGCGTTGCCAAGTTTGTTTAATCTGTGATTGGCAACACCCAAATTGTAATAAGCCCGGGCATAAGTTGAATCAAGTTTGAGAGCTTTGGTAAGAAGATTAATTGCTGTATTATAATTTTGTGATTCAAAAAACAGTAAAGATGAATCGTTTAGCTTAACCGCTTCAGGAATTGAGCTGAAATATATTGAGCTGTCAGTTTTATCGTTTGTAAAAAGAATTTTATCGGCTTCATCCGGTATAGATTTTTCCGAATTTTTCTGTTTGCTTTGCACTTCTGCCGACAAATCTTCAGACGACTTATTACTCACCTGAATTACCTCAATTCGAGTATCTTTATAAGAACCGGATGTTATGACAGCAAAAACAATAACAGAAATAGCTGCTATCCATGCAGCAATATTTAAAATATAATATCTCATTGAATTTTAGTTCCCAAACCATCTTGATTAGCCAATTGAATATTTAAACCCGGACGGGCGTTTACTTCCAAAACCATTGCCCCGTGTGCGACATCACACACAAAGTCGACTCCTATATAGCCTAAGTTTACAATATCGCTTATCCTTGCACCAAACTCTAACATATCTTGAAAAAATGGAACTTCGTGTCCCTTGAGTTCTATCTTGTTGTCAGGGTGATGCGTTATAAAATTATTCTTATGACATCCATTAGTAGTCATAGAAGTTTGTAAATCAATTCCGATTCCAATACCACCCTGATGTAAATTAGCTTTACCATCCGATTCTTCAGTAGGAGCTCTCAGCATTGCCATAACCGGAATATTGTCTTGATATATTATCCGAATATCTGTAATACCATCCTGCCCTTCTAATGTAAATTGAGAAAGTTCCGGATGATTAGTTATAGTCTCTTCAAAATATGCTGTATCAGAAGTATTGTCTATTGAAAAAGCACCATTATAAATCTGCTGAAGATGGAAAGTAATATCATCTTTGCTAATTTCTTCTCCCGAACTATAAAAGGTATCTTCTACCCTCTTTATAAGTTTTATACCATTTCCTCCAAATCCACGATTTGGTTTAATAACAAAATTATCTAAAGAAGAAAGCTCATTTTCCCACCCTTTAAGAACTTTTGGAGAATCAACCACATACAATGTCTTTGGTACCGGGATATTATGTTCCTGCAATATTTTTTTACAGAGTAGTTTGTTGTCAACATTGGGAAAATATGTTCGCTTATTATGAGTATAAATTAAATCAAGGTTTCGTTTATTTATACCAACAATCCCTTTTCGTGACGGAAGCATTTTGAATATGTCTAAAAAAGCCATTATCAGGACCTTACTAACAGATGTTTAAAACGAGTAAATTCAATCAGCCTAAATCCACTGTATCGACCTATATAAATATAGATTGCAATCACAACTAAAATTGTTTCAGGAAAAGTAATTACGATTGATTGTAAAAATCTGGATGACATAATTGCATAAGACGATGATGCAACAATCAGAGTCAAAAAAGCAATACGTAAAGCATTCCAAATACCGGATTCCTCCGTTATAATAGAAAGACGTTCAACAGTCAATGTCAGAATAATCATCGGAAATAGAGCAACACGGGCAAAGTTGAGAAACCCTAAAGATACTCCCACTGCGGTCAATCCGAGATTAAACAAAACAACAGTAGAAAGTAAAATAGCCAAACGGGGAGTATGCAATAGATGCAGCCTCTCCAAAATTACTCTCATCACAGACCCAAAACCCATTATGAGTGCAAATAACAGTATACCGCTCGATAGACCGGTATCTCTAAACCCGATAGCTATAAGTGCCGGCATAAAAGTTCCAAAGGTTTCAAGCCCGACAATATTTCTAAAGAAAACAACTGCTAAAACACCGATTGGCAGCATAATAATAATTTTTAACAGTTCTAATGAAATAGCAACTTTTTTAAAGGTAGCCCAAATATTTAAAATATCAAGAGGGTTCTTTTTCAATTTGTTAAGACCGGCAACAGTTGAAGTTAGTCGTTTTTTGAGATTAAAATAATATTTAAAATTTATATCTTTCGTGTGTGTAATAAATGAAATTTCACCATAATACAGTATCAAATAATTAGAAGGAATCTCGGCAAAATATTCATTTGTCGGACAAAACGGCACCCAGTAGTTACCGATATAAAACTCAACCCAAATATGTGTCGCTTTTGACTGACCGGAAGATAAAATCTTTCCACCGACTAATCTGGCAGGTATGCCCAAGTATCTGGCAAGTGCCGCCATAATACGGGACTTACCACCACAAGATGCTTCATTAAGACGATAAGCAGTTAAGGCATCAATAGTACCGGAATATCTTACATAATTCATGCCATAGGTAGCAAAATCATAAATAATTCTACTATTATATAAAATAGAACTGTCGCTTGATAAATGTAACGAATCAGCCAAATCCTTTATTTCCGGATTTTCCGATTGAATCATGCTGTCCGGTAATAAATAAAATGCCGCACTTTTTGGTACCTGATTCGTCGGCAATATTGTTGAGTCAATAATATACTTAATATTCTTAGTTAGAATCGTAGCCGTATAGTTTAGCTGACGTTTACCGTCAACAGAAGATGACTGCCATTTTCCGCGGCGATTTAATCTGTTTTTTTCAAAACTAAATTTTAAATCGTCAGAACCAAACGCCTCATCTTTAACAGTCTGATTGGGCAAGTTTTTGGGAAGTGCAATACTAACCTCTACCGGAGAACTATGACCATCTAATTCCATAACCATCTCCAAGTGGTAACTCTCCGATTGAGTTACCGCTTCAAGATTATATCCAAGATATTTTATCTTGTACATGGCAACTGCCGACGCAACAAAAATTAGCAGTGCCGGCAGAACACCTATTAAAACCTTTGATGCTTTCAAGCGACTTACGGACATGTAGCCAATCCTATAGTATCTCTTCTAACTACTGCATTAGGGTATTTTGAACAATTTGGATACTGAGTAATCACCGTACAATATTCATCATGAGCCGAAACGTCATCCAAAAGTTTCTCATAACATTTTCCCGCCCAGTAATGAGCATCACCGGCATCTTTATTGTTGGGATATGTGTTATAGAAAGTTGTGTATTGAGCCAATGCAAGAGAATAGTCACCGTTGGCATAATATGTCGATGCAATTTTATATACTGCTTGAGGAACCCAATCGTTATTTGGCTCATTTGCTAAATAGTCCTGATACAGTGAAATAGCAGCGGTATAGTTATCTAAATTGTATTCACAGGAACCCAAATAATATCTTGCATGTGCCTCACGGCTTGAATTTGGAAAGTTTGTAACAATATATTGATAATCTGCTTTAGCATCCAAATATGTGTATGCTTCTAATTTATATTTACATTGAGAACGGTAGTACCATGAGTCAGTAAGTTTATCACCAGACGGATAACTTGTAATACTGTTATTAAACTCGGCAAGAGCTTGAGCAAAATTTTCCTGATTATAATAACTCATACCTTTGTAATAGCTCGCCTTGGCAGCTTCTGTTGAAGCAGCATAATTATTTAAGAGATTATTAAATTCAACAATAGCTGAACCATAATTATCATCTGTATAATACAGCCATCCCGCATTATAAATAGCAGGCGTGATATCGGGTGATGCTGGATAATTTGTCTCTACTAATTGATAAGCAGTAATAGCTGAAGCAGTATTT
Organism: uncultured candidate division Zixibacteria bacterium; assembly: GCA_937900185.1. Classification (GTDB taxonomy): domain Bacteria; phylum Zixibacteria; class MSB-5A5; order GN15; family FEB-12; genus QQUK01. The sequence continues at coordinate 5,357 of CALCCW010000059.1, forward strand.
CCAAGAGCCTCATAAGTACGTCCAATTCGATATTGTGCTCTACTGGCTATCGTACTTGCAGGGAAATTTGCTGTTACAAATTGATAATCACTTAAAGCACCATTCAAATCATTTTGGTTTTCTTTATAAATACCTCGACTGTAATAAGCAATAGGAACAATAGAATCAGCAGGAAAATCTGTGATACATAATGTAAAGTTTGCAATCGCAGAATCTAACATATCTATATTCGCGTAAGATAACCCTAAACGATATCTGGCAAGTGGTGCATAAGCACCGGATGGTGCTGAACTAAGTAACGATTTTAATTGTGCAATCGCTGAGTTAAAATCATCATAAGTATAAGAAGTCATAGCATCACCAAAAAGTTGTGCCTCAGTACTATTGTTTGCTGTTAAAACTATTGAAGGAACAACGTTTACTTGACCAGCTGATGCGATAAATTGATTTGTAATCGCCTCACTTACATATCCGCATTTTGTGGCTATTAAACTGTATACTCCAATTGGAACTCCTATGATTGTATAATCACCGGACGCATCGGTCACACCTACGATATTAGTTCCCGAAACGGAAATAAATATACCGGAATGATCAGTTCCGCCGGTTTGAATATTACCGGTAAATGTTCCATAAGGAACTAAATCAACATTCACATAAGTCGTATCAGCCTTACCAACCGAAATAACAGAAAACAAAACAACTAAAGTAAAAATATATTTTTTATAATTCATTTTTTACAATCTCCATTTTTTTAATGTACATAATAATTTTATAAACACGGTGCCGGTGCTGATCCACTTTGGAAACTATAAGCAACAAGATATACCAAATCAGAAACATTGATAGAACCGGAGCCGTTAATATCACCTTCATCTTCACATGCCGGTGCAGGTCCGCTTTGGAAACTATAAGCAACAAGATATACCAAATCAGAAACATTGATAGAACCGGAAGCATTAACATCACCTCGCAAAGTACAGCATGAACCAATAGTTTTCGTAAAAATTAACGGGGTATAATTGACAGAACCGGCTAATAACGTATATGACCCGTTAACAACATTCGGAATAAAATAATTCCCGTTAACATCTGTCATCGTGCTATCACCGGTTTCTATAATTTTAATAATAACATTTGGAATTGGGAGTCCGGTGTCACTATCTGTCACGGTACCAACAATATCGGCAGCGAAAATACTGCCCGGAACAAGACCAATGAAAAACAATAAAATTAAAAACAGAAACATCTTTTTTTGTTTCATTAAATTCTCCTCTTTATTACATCTTACAATTATCGACAAAAGAAGACATAAATTAACCGATTTAGTAAAAGCACTATTATATATTAACCTACATAACTCTAAATCTAAGTGCGGTTTACATCGAAAAAGTCACAACATTTGAGTTCATAATCAATGAACACAACTTTATAATAAATTTTTACAGATATTAATTCTTACGTGAACAGTAGGATCGATAACAAAAATCTCATTTTTGAAATGAACGCATATTTATATATGCTTTTTCAAATATACATAAAAGAGCTATTATGTCAAGAACTAATTTATAACAGATACATATTTACTTTTTCTGAATAAGAGAATTGTTAGCTTTTTATCATCATTTAATTGAAAAAGCTATTTTTCTATTATCCCGTATCCCGTAAACACTTCTCCTTTCTCAAGCACAGGTCATCTTTACTAACTCTATATTTACATCTTAAAACCATTATAAATAGCCTTTTACTTTAGAAAATAACAACAGACAAAAAATGGCTCCGTATAAAATATATACTTGGAGCCATTTCAATTTTAAAGCTTTTGTTCATAAGACAGAAATTCTCACACCGCTATTTCTCCGCGTTCTCCGGTACTAATGCGAATAGCTTGTTCGACATTTAAGACATAAATCTTACCGTCTCCACATAAACCGGTATGAGCAGCTTTTTCGATAGTATTTATGAGACTGTCGACCATGGCATCGGTACAAAAAATTTCAATTTTTGATATCATTAAAAAATCACCGGGATCATCGTTATGATGCTGATGATCGTCCGATACACACTCTCTGCCAAAACCTTTGACCTCAGTAACACTCATCCCTGTTAGATTCTCCACTTTATGCAGTGCGAGTGTAACTTCTGACAAACGATGCGACTTAATATAAGCTTTGATTTTTTTCATTATTCTTTTTCCTCATTTATTGATATTACAGCTTTTGCTGGAGCATCTGTAAACCATTTATAAATTGCAGGCAGTACCAATAATGTTAAAATTGTCGATGTGATTAATCCACCTACTACTACTGTTGCTAATGGACGTTGCACTTCACTGCCTATTCCACTGGAAAAGAGAAGCGGAATCATACCGAGTGCTGCTGCAAGAGCTGTTATAAGCACAGGTCGCAGCCTTAAACAAGCCCCTCTCATTGATGCCTCTTCTACTGAGTATCCTTCCCTCACTAACTGATTAAAATATGTTACGAGAACAATTCCATTCAAAAGTGCGATACCGAATAAAGCTATAAAACCAACCGAGGCAGGAACTGACAAATTCTGTCCGGTTAACCAAAGCCCAACAATACCACCTACTAATGCAAGAGGAAGATTCAGTAATATTAAAAGAGAATTCTTAAGTGAATTAAAACTTGAGAACAATAGGAAAAAGACAAACAGTAGAGTAATTGGAATTACTATTGCCAACCTTTTGTTTGCTTCCTGCTGAAGTCGGAACTGTCCACCCCAAGTAGTGTAATAACCTGTCGGCAATTCAACATTCTGTGCTATCGCTTTTTTGGCATCTTTAACAAATGATGTTATATCACGACCGTTAACATTACACTGAATTGTAATAAACCGTTGATTATTTTCACGAGTAATCTGTCTTGGTCCTACAATCTCTTCTATAGTTGCCAGTTCATGCAGCGGAATCCAAATATCATCATGCGATTGAACCAAAATTTGTCCAATTTCTTCAGGAGTACTGCGAAACGATTCATTATATCGAACAAGAATATCAAAACGTTTGACTCCTTCAAATATCTGTCCTGCAATTTCACCACCTACAGCAGCTTGAATTACTTCTTGCACATCGGCAACATTGATTCCATAACGAGCAATTGCCTGTCGGTTTATTTTCATAAGCAGTTGCGGAGTTCCCGAAATTTGATCAGGTTGCACATCAGCAGCACCGGAAACTTGACCAAGAACCTGTGCTATTTCATCGGCTTTAATTTTTAGCGAATCCAAGTTATCACCGAATATTTTTATAGCCAGTTCTGCTCGCACTCCCTCCAAAAGTTCATCAACTGTCATTTGAATAGGTTGTGTAAAATTGGTCAAAACACCCGGAATATTACCTATTTGATTGCGAATGTATGTTTGCAGTTCTTCCTGCGAATTGGCAGATTTCCATTCATCTCTTGGTTTGAGCAGAATATACATCTCAGCACTATTGACAGGATCTGTATGAGCTCCAACTTCTCCTCGTCCAATCCGAGTAACAACTCCTGTTATATCATCAATCTTCATTAACCGCCGCTCGACAATCTGAGTTATACGTGTACTCTCTGTTAATGCAATAGATGGCGACATCGTCATTCGAAGCACTAGAGTACCTTCCTGAAGAGTAGGTGTAAATTCAGAACCTAATTTAGGGTAAATAAAAGCCCCTACCACTATTAACGAAAAAGCAATAATAAGGGCAACAAAACGTCGAGCTATTAAGAATTTCAATATCGGTCTATATGGAATGAGCAGCCATCTGATAAGTCCTTTTTCACCTGTTTCAGAATTATTATCATTTGATGTATGTTGCAGATTTTTTGGACGCCGCATAAAAAGCGAAGAAAGAGCCGGAACAATAAACAGGGCAAACAACAAAGATCCCAACATAGCTAAAGCTACTGTATATGCTAACGGCTTGAAAGTTTTCCCCTCCACTCCCGAAAGAGTAAACAGGGGAAGAAATACAACAATAATAATGAATATTGCAAAAACAATCGGTCTTCCCACTTCTTTACAGGCACGAGCAACAATGTGAATGCGGGATTCGGATGGGTCAGAGCTATGCAGTAGTCTTTCAGTATTTTCAACCATGACTACAGCACCATCAACAAGCATACCGATCGCAATTGCTAAACCACCAAAAGACATTAAATTGGCAGAGATACCAAACTGCTTCATCCCTATAAAAGCAAAAAGAACTGAAAATGGAATTGAAATTGCTGCTACGAGGCTTGGTCGAAAACTTCCTAAAAAGATCACGAGAATTATAATAACAAGAATCATACCCTCAAGAAGAGCATTTGTTACGGTTTTAACACAAGCGGCAACAAGAGTTTTCTGCTCGTAATATGGAACGAGTTTGATTCCTTCAGGAAGAAGTTTGTTAATCTCCACCATTTTGGATTCCACTGCCTCAATAACGGTTGAAGAGTTTGCACCAAACAGTTTTACAACCATTCCTGAAACAACTTCACTAATACCGTTATAGGTTTGAACACCTCGACGTATGGCTCCACCTATTTCAATATCAGCTATCTGACTCAAAAAGATAGGAGTACCATTTTCAGATTTAATTACAATATTTTCAAGATCTTCTATCGTATAAGCAAGTCCGACTGAACGCACTATAAGTTCTTCAGCATCACGTTCAATAAACTGTGCCCCGACGTTTAGATTATTTGCACGTATCTTCTCTATAATATCTGACAAAGATATATTATAGCGAAGAAGTCCTTCAGGGTTGATATTAATTTGAAACTGTTTCTCATACCCGCCAATCCCCAAAACTTCTGTTACACCGGGAACAGTCTGCAGGTTGAACTTAACCAGCCAATCCTGAATACTTCTTAATTCTTCTAAACTATAAGTACCTGTCTCATCTTCAAGATAATAGAATAGTATCAAACCCATTCCGGTTGATATTGGACCCATTGACGGTTCGCCAAATCCCTCAGGGATTTGTTCGCGAGCCTCTTGTAAACGTTCATCAACAAGTCTACGGGCAAAATAGATATCCACTTCATCCTTGAAATATACATTTACAACTGAAAGTCCAAAATTTGAAATTGAGCGTATTTTAGATATCCCCGGTAATCCATTCATTGCAGCTTCCACCGGATAAGTAATATACTGTTCAATTTCCTCAGGAGCTAACCCTTCGGTAATTGTAAATACCTGTACAAGATTAGGGGAAACATCAGGAAACGCATCTACCGGTAATTGATTATAGCTGAATAATCCCCCAGCCATAATCATAAGACCAAACACCAAAAAGAGTAGACGATTCCTTAAAGAGAGCTTTATAATTTTATCTATCATTTTATTTTCTTTCCGCTCTTAATGGCTGTCGCTTAACGAACTTTTTTTAAGTTCAGCCTTAATAGTGAATGCACCTTTGCTGGCATATTTCTGTCCGACAACCAAACCGGAAAGTATTTCAGCCGAATTTTTATTTACACGCCCTATTTTTACTTTCACCGGTTTAAAGCCTTTAGGAGTGCTAACGAATATCACATCATTACCCTCAAATTTCTGTAATGAAGATTTTGGGACAAGAAGTGATACCAATTCCTCGTCTATTACTATTCTACCTTCCACAAATAATCCAGGTCTCCAATCTCTGTTCAAATTAGGAATTACAACTCGAGCAGTAGCAGTTCTTGTATGTTCATCAACAATAGGTGATAGGTAAGAGATTACTCCAGTCGCTTCTTTATATTCCTTTCCGGATGAAATAATCATCTTCTGTCCCACTTTTACGTAGGGTAAGTGCATTTGATAAATAGAAAAGTTAACCCAAACAGTATCTAAGTCAGTAATAACAAAAGCAGAAACATCTTCGGTACTTACTTCTCCAATGGTTATATGCTTTTCAATAACAACCCCATCCGAAAGTGATTTTATTTCATAAGGCACCAATCCCTCATTACTCTCTATAACTGCCAAAACATCACCGGTTTTTACTTTTTCACCTAAATGTTTATTAACCTTTTTTACCACACCAGGAAATCTCGGAGCGATATGGGCAAGTTTGTCATAGTTGACAGCTACTTCACCGGGGACAACAATTTCTTTACGAAAAATCCCAGATGAAGCGGTAGAAAGTTCAATTTCAAACTCATCCAACTCTGATGGAGTAAGTTGTACAACCTCTCCATGATCCTCATCTCCATCATTATGTTTTGTATCTGCAGTTTGTTCTGATTGATTAACATTATCATGTTCTCCTTCGGCAAATAAAGCAACCGGAGTCATAGTTAGAAGAAAGATGCAGATATAAATAAGTAATAATTTCATTTCTTTTTCCTTTAATAGTATTATTGGTATATTCTTATGCCGCTAATTTGTTCAATTGCTAACAACTGTTCATAAATAGCAAAAAGCATATCGTTGTGTTCAAATCGTAAATCAATCAATGAACGTTCAGCTTCCAGAAAACTCGTATAGGGAATTCGACCAAGAGAATATGTTTTCTGAATTGTGTTGTAAGCATTTTCAGCTGTCGGCAAAAGTAATGTATCTAATGTCATGTGCTGATTTATCAATTCTGTTAATTGTGAAATCGAAGAATTAATGTAAGCTTTCGTTTCTATACGAGTTTTTTCCTGTTCATATTCTTTTGACCGAATTGATGCTTGGAGAGATGCCCTATCACCTTGATTTTTATTGAAGAGAGGTAAAGGAACTGATATGCCAAAAAGAAACGAGTTAGAGTTGTTAACTTTAATCCGTTTAAACCCGCCGCTAAAAGTTACATTAGGCTTTGCTTCTTTGGAGACAAGTTGTTTCTCTGCCCGCACTTTTTTAATATCATAGCTCAGTTGCTGAACATACCTTGTTGAATCCAGCTGACTGGTTATTTTTTGTAATCTATCTAAAGCACTTTGTAAGTTTGGCTCATTGGCAGAACTAACTGTTATATCTGTTTTTTTACTGTTCCATAAAGCCGCCAGTTCAATTTGAGAACTACGCAGCTCTTGTTGTACTTTCTGATAATCAAGTTCTAAACGCTGCAGTTCAAGTTGGGCAAGAAGAAACTCAGAATGCAACGCTGCCCCCCGGTTCATTCTGAATTCAATGCTCTTTACAATATTTTCAGCAAGTAATACCGATGAATCAGCCAATAATATCTTATTTTGAGTATAAAAAAGTTTAAAAAATCTTCTTTTCACTTCTAAGTAAAGATCAAATGCCTCGACCATGGTTTCAAATTTGGTTAATTCAATTCCAGCTAATGCCACATTCTTTCGAGCATTTCTCTGACCGAATATCTCAAACTCTTGTGATAAAGAAATCGATATTTCTGATTCACTAAAACCGGGGGCATCCCAACCTACTTCTTCAAATTCGGTTGAAAGTTCAGGATTCTGCCAAAGCCCGGCTTGTTTTAATTGATTAACAGCTGCTTCTCTTTTATACACATACGACTTTAACGATGGGTTATGTACAGAAACTAAATCAACTATTATATCAATCGTCATTACAGACAACGAAGCATCAGATGTAATAACTTTAGAAGTATCAAAGCTATTATTCCAACGTTCTCCAGCTTTGATATTTGAAAAAGTCGTCATAAGCAATAATAAAAAGGGCAGTAAAAGGTGTAGGTGTCTTTTCATCTACAATTCTCCATAAGTTAAATTTAAAATTAGATCCACTTTATCAGATTTGTTGTAAAAGTTCAATATGTCTTTCAAGACACTTTCCAGCTAAGCAAACTGCCGGTAACTTGAAAAACAACAGCATACAATTTATCATACAGCCCGCCTAAGAGGGGTCAAAGTATGCTTTTACATAAGAAGTTTTTCAACAATCCTATAAAAGGTGAGGTCAAGAGATTTTAAGTTGTTTAGAAAGTTAACAAAATCAGCAGATTATAATAGTAGTAGATATTATTGAAGCTGATGGGGCAAAGATGTTTTGAGCATACTTTGCAGTTGATTGAGATCGGAAGAGCACACGTCTGAACTCCAGTCACACTGATATATCTCGTATGCCGTCTTCTGCTTGAAAAAAAAAACAAAAACATAAAAGAAAAAAAAAAAAAATAGAAATAATAAAAAAGAA
>CALCCW010000060.1:0-4599 GCA_937900185.1 uncultured candidate division Zixibacteria bacterium
TTTCTTTGCTGTGATGAACATGTGTTGTTGGGTTGCACACGGTTTGTTTGTTTTTTTTATTTTTTCTCTATGTTTTTTTTTTTTTTCAAGCAGAAGACGGCATACGAGATATATCAGTGTGACTGGAGTTCAGACGTGTGCTCTTCCGATCTCATACGCTCCCTCTTTCATCGCCTCGATAGCATTTTCAGTTGAGACAAATCCTGAGATAATAATAACCGGAAGTTCTTTATCAATTCTCTTAATCTGTTTGAGAACATCTAAACCGGAGAGAGACGGAAGATTTACATCCAGCATAACTAAATCAACGGCACTGTTATCTTTCACAAATTCAGAAACTTCCATACCATCATTTAAGAAATCAAAATGATATTTGTCAGAGTCAAATAGATTTGCCAATGATTGCGATAGGTCTTTGTCGTCGTCTACTAATAATATATTTTTCATAGTTTTTTATACTCTTTGTATACAGATTTTATCGGACGAAATAGAATTTTATGAAGATAAAAGTTTGATTTTACAGGCTTTTTTGTAGTTTTTATTTAGAACGAAATTATAAGGATATAATTATAGAACTCTTGTTGCATACTATTATTATAGATGAAAGGATTTGTTTCAATATGAAATAAATAGGGAGCTATTCTTCATCAGAAAGAAAATTGACTGCAGTACCCATCCAGAAAAAATTCACAAATAAATCTACAACAATTCCACCAAACAAAAGCCAATAAACAATAACGGGTTTAAATTTATCAACTAAAGCTACCGGGTTGTTCATGATAAGTGAGAGTATAATTGGCACTAAGAGTAAAGCTCCTGATAAGAAGAGAGTAAGAATCGGTCTTTTAAAAAATATTAAAATAGAATTTTTTAAACCATTTATGACATTCGTTCTATAAATAGCAATATAAGGGACTGTAAAGAAAAACAGTGCCACAACAATAATATTAAACATTGGTATAACACCATAGTCAAACATCATCTGTCTTCGAGGAGAACTCCATAAAAAAGACTCAAATAGCATCGGAAGATATTTATACCCTGCATATAAAAGACAATTGATAAAACTCCATCCTAAGGTCACATGTATCCAATTTATAAAACTTGCCCGAATAGAGAATTTAGGGGTTTCTATATCAGTAAAAATATATCTGTAAAAAACGACAGCAACAGCACCTAATAAGCCGCCTTCAATGAACAAACTGACAAACCATCTTGCTTCATTGTAGTAATAAGAAAGTAAGATAAAATGCCCCGGGTAATGGGTAAATCCACCGGCATACTGAGGATCCCATAATTCTGTCCACCAAGAGACAAAACCATAAAAGAGAGGTTCTGTAAATTGGTAATGACTATACAATAAGAGCCAGTTCACAAAGAAAATACAGAGAAGAAACAACCATGCTTTTACTCTGCCAAAAAGTTTAAATGTATCCAAAAATAGAGAGATAAAATAATTAATAGATTTTAACAAACCTTAAGCTCCATGTATTAATTCACAATTTGAACAAAGTCCGATACCCGAGAATCCCCGTGAGCATCAAAAACAAAAATACGGTAATATGTCGTACCGGAAGCCGGCATAATAGCAAATTCTCTGGTATTAACATTAGACTCATAGGTTACCAGTTCATCACTCGTTAATACGTTAGTATTATTAGCAGTATACAGTCTATATGATTCAAAATCGGGTTCATCAGAACGCGTCCAACTGAAGTAAGCTGAATCACCCTGCGTATATGAAACCAATAATTCAACCGCTTCAGGAGTAGTGTTAATATTTAACAAATCAAATGAAGTTAATGCCAAGGCATTATTACCGGCATCATCTGTAAAGTTACCGGTGACAGTGGCATTATGTACATTTGTGTTATTCGGGACAACATACCACCCATAATAATTTCCATCATCAGCAGTTGAATCAAAACCGGAGCCATCATCAACTAAATTTATTGTCCCAGAACCGTTAAATGAGACTCGAGCTGTTCCCTGTAACTCACCGGCAAACATACCGAACACAATAGTATCGCCGGGTCGGAATAAATTATTCGGTGTAAGAAAAAAGACAGAATCAATTTGAGCCTTGGTATCAAGAATTATCGAGTCCTGCAGAAGCTGACTGTTTGTTGCCCCATTATTAAATAATAAACGAGCATACACAGTTTTCATACCATCACCATCTGAAAGTGTAAAATTCCGTTGCCCTGCAAATGGTTCATACACCGCATCAGCAAAAGTTGAATCCTCAGATAATTGAACATTGCTTGCTGAATTTGACACCGTAAACTGAACCTGCACTGCGGTTCTATTGGTATATTCATTATTATTGGCAATCACCATTGAAAGCACACCAACTTGAGCAAACGATTCATCAGAAAGATGTCCCTCTAAGCCTGATGAAGAAACAGCAGCTACTTTAAAATAGTATAAACGGTTAATAATTAGATTTTCTAAAGCAATAGATGTCAATGATGTTGAATCTTCTAATTGAAAATTCAAGGTATCATTCTCAGAGACATAAATTCTATATTGCGATACCGACGATGCATCGGATATCTCCCAACTCAATGAGACGGATAAATTATTCACAAACAAATTTATATTACTTGGAATCGGGACATCATCAGGCAGCGAACGAACCGGATCACGAGACTCTATATATCTGTCACACGCAACAAAGCTCAAAAGGGATACAGATAATATAATATATATAATTTTTTTCAACATGTTAATTCCCTGCCTAAAAATGATACGATAAATTTACACCGACATTTTGTAAATTTGCCTCAGGTGTAAAAGTAAGATTTTTAACTTTGAAAGTTCCTTTTTCTTCAGGAAAGAAAAAGAGTGCATCTAACACAGAAAGAGACCACACCGCAATCGCAGCACCAATCACAGCTCTGCGAACATTTTCAGCATCATAGGCTCTGTCTTGAGCATTCGCTAATATAGGGAGTAGTTCCTCAAGCTGACTTGTAGACCCTGATACTTTCAGTTCGTCATATTGTGCTTCCAGAGATTTAAAACGGTCGTACTTAGTATCAAAATCATCATCAGCAACCAAGTATCCCCATACCGATGCGGCTGCTAAAAAGGTATAGAGAAATCCCCGTTTATTTTGACTTGAATATCTTTGTCCCCACCCCGGAATAACCAAAGAACGTATTGCAGATTTAAATCGAGTTTTGGGAGTCAAGTTAATGTTCAGTTCCATCTGTTTTGAAGGATCTAAAATAACTTTTGTGTTATATTTCTCATACCCATATCTTTCAATTGTAATCTTATAAAATCCAACTAACGCATGGGTAAACTTCGTAGGAGTGACTCCCGTTACTATAATATCCCCATTTAATGTTACTAAAGCACCATCAGGGTTTGTCGAGACAGTTAATCCTCCTGCAAATTGAGCCTGAGTTGTCGGCAGGCAAACGCAGATAATTGAAAGACATATAACTGTAATAAAAATTAAATTCCTTTTTAAAAACATATCATCCTTTGATATTTTTAATTCCTACATTTGTATCGGAATAATAGTAAATTCATACAGTTAAAACAAGTTATAAAAAAACCGTGAATATCACGGTTATACAAAAATATCGATACCTTTGCGTTTAATGAGCACCATGTCCTGTAAACACAACCTTTATAGTCTTAAACATAATTTTAATATCAAGCCAAAGAGAGCGGTTTTCAATATAATATAAGTCATGTTCGACTTTTACGACAACCGATGAAATAGAATCATCATAACCGCTTTCAACCTGAGCAAGTCCGGTCAACCCCGGTTTTACTTCAAGACGTTTGGCATAACCATCAACTTTTTGATCTAATTCCTGAACAAATTTCGGACGTTCCGGTCGAGGACCGACCAAAGACATTTCACCTTTAATAATATTTATAAACTGCGGAATTTCATCTAAACGTGTATTTCTCAAGAATTGACCTAATTTTGTAATTCGAGAATCATTTTTTGAAGCCCAGACAGGACCGGAGTTTTTCTTGGCATTATTGACCATTGTACGGAATTTAATAACCTTAAATGTTTTGCCAAAAACATTATCACGGCGACGGTCACGGTTGCGATTTTCATCAATATCTGCCTGTTGATAGACTCTTCTTGATCTTTTTCTACTGTTTTTTCCAACTCGAACTTGAGAATAAAAAACAGGACCCGGCGAATCTAATTTAATAAGTATAGGAAGAATAATCCACACAGGCAATGTAAGAAGAATTCCAAATATTCCGCCAATGATATCCATTGAACGTTTCATGAAGTTATATACAGCCAATTGTCTTGCTCTCTGTTCTGTCATAAGTTTAGGTATAGCAAAGATAAAAACAGATGTCAAAATCACAAACAAAAATCCTTTAAAATATTCTGAAAAGAGAAAATTGATTTGTTCTGTAAAAGTCAAAGTACCAACAGCAGCATGAGCATCTTGAGCTGACTCGACAGTAGTTGCAGAGCCATAATTATATCTCTGGCGAGGAATTGATACTACATGTTCAGACTGAGAACGGATATTTAAATTGTGGTTAGTATTGTTGTTCATCTCTTATTATCTAAATCTCAACTAAATTTCACTGGTTTCACATATC
>CALCCW010000061.1:0-2865 GCA_937900185.1 uncultured candidate division Zixibacteria bacterium
GGAATAGAAGTGGGAGGAAGAGGTAAGAGAGAGTGAGGAGAATGAGGAAGTAAAGGGAGGGTATGGGTGAGGGGGGTTTTGGCAGATTAGATTTGTATATGTGTTTTTTTTTTTTTTTTCAAGCAGAAGACGGCATACGAGATATATCAGTGTGACTGGAGTTCAGACGTGTGCTCTTCCGATCTTGAACCCATTTGAAACTGACCCTTCGACAAGCTCAGGGTGACTTGAAAGACCTTTCGACACTCCGCTCAGGGTGACTTGGTGATAAGATGATAGGTTTTTATAATAAGTCATGCTGAGCCTGTCGAAGTATGCTCATTCTGTCTTTAAAATGTTTTTATAATTGTCATTTCCCCTATTTTAAGAGTCGGTTAAGGGGTGTGTTTGTTTTTTATTCAGCACTCGATAAATATCGCATGGCGTCGGTTTTCAGGCGGTCCTTGTCGAACCCTTTTAAATCGGCGGAATCTAAAAATTGGATAAAGCCTGTGTCAATATTCCCTATCCCCGCCCGTCCAAATTGAGGTGTCGACTCATCCATCTTCTCTTTCTCAAACTGAATATTCAAGGAATACGATTTTTGTTTTAATTCAGCAAGAACCGAAGTAGGTAAAGTCTTCAAAGTTTCCTCAGATACTCCGGTAACTTTCAGTCTGACAATTTTATCGGATGAACCAATTTTTTCAAGATTTTCTTTGATTGTTTGCACAAGTTCATCACCCCGTTTACCATCAGCCTGAATAATCGGCATATCAACCATGATACGCGATGTGACTTTTTCAAAACGAAGATTGAAATTATCGAGTTCAACAACAATGAATCCTTTTTCGGCATCACGCTCTGCCTGCGATAACCGTTCGGTCGACCCGGCATAGTACGATTTATCAGCAACTTTACAGTAGTTATGAAAATGCCCTAAAGCGGTATAGTCAAATTGTTCCATCAATGCCAGTGGAAGTTCCTGCTCACCCAAATCCGCCATTGAAAATTCAGGCATTTCGGCAGCAACACCGTGCATAATGAGAACATTATATTTAAAATTAGAATCAGGAACGCATTTTTTAAGCTCTTCTTTCTGAATCTCCGTTGTCAAGCAATGCGGGAGTGCAAACAGCTTGGTATCGCCTATTGTAAAGGTCTCTAAGCCTCTTCCGGCTGATATATAAAGGTTATCTATATGATTAAAAATTTGGAGAGCAGCACCCACATAAGGCTGTTTTGGAGCATCATGGTTGCCCGATATAACCACTGTTGGAATCTTATGTACTTCCGCCAATCGATGCAGCTGTTCCCCTGCTATGGCGATAATTTTGTTCGTTGGTCTGACAACATGAAAAATATCACCGGCATGAATACAAATATCAGGTTTTTCAGCGATTATCTTATCGACAGCCTCGATAAAGCTATTGATAATATCTTCCTGACGTAAAGTCAGCCCGCTTTTACCTCGTTTTGTATGAGTATCACCGGCTCCAAGATGAGTATCTGCAAAATGACATATTTTCATATTGCTATTATACTGTATTTAAAACTGAAATGGAATAGGATTTAAAAAAAATGTGATAATGTATTTTAATAGATATCGTAACGTGAAATACGGTCCCGTAAGGTATTGCGGGAGATACCGAGAGTTTCAGATGTTTTAACCTGATTGCCGTTAAAATGCTTCAAACAGGATGAGATAATTGCCCGTTCAAAAGCTGATTCCAAAAATTGATAAATCTGTCCTGCTGAGCCAGCAATAAGTTTTGGCATAACCGGATCAATAATTTTTTTGAAAGTTTCGGTGTAATCTTCTTGCAAAACATCTAAGTCAACATCTAATTTATTATTTCCTTCAATAAAGAATGGAAAATCTTCGGGCTGCAGTACATCGGTCTTCCCCATCACCAGCGCAGTATGAATATTATTTTCAAGTTCACGAACATTTCCCGGCCAATTATATTTTGTTAATAATTGTACAGCTTTTTTAGAAATTTTCTTTGGACCCTGATGTAACTTGCCGGTATATTTATTCATAAAATGATCGATAAGAATCGGAATATCAGTCCGTCTTTCTCTCAGCGGCGGAAGATAAATAGAGACGACTTTTAAACGATAAAATAAATCAACTCTGAAAGCTCCCTCTTTCATACATTGTACTAAAGATTTATTTGTAGCGGCAATTATACGAACATCAACTTTGATAGTTTCACTGCCTCCGACCCGTTCTAATTCCTGCTCTTGTAATACACGCAGTAATTTAGATTGTGTTAACAAAGACATATCACCGATTTCATCTAAAAAGAGTGTACCCTCATGAGCTTGTTCAAATTTACCAATCCGTTTAAAATATGCCCCCGTGAATGCACCTTTTTCATGTCCAAATAATTCTGACTCTAAAAGTGTCTCCGGCAGTGCGGCACAATTTACCGATGAAAAAGCATCATATTTTCTTTTTGAACTTCTATGTATTGCACGAGCGACTAACTCTTTACCTGTCCCCGATTCACCAAAGATAAGTACGGCAGCATCGGAGTTTGCTACCTGTCCAATCAGTTTGGCAATTTCTACAATCTCGGGGGACTTCCCGATAATTTCATCAACTTCTAAATCTTTTTGAGGAGCAGGAGTAATATCGGTTGATTGTGCTGTACTATGAAGTCCACATGCCTGATTGACCGTTTCAATTAATTTTTCAAGTTGAAAAGGTTTCGTAAGATATTCAGATCGGAAGAGCACACGTCTGAACTCCAGTCACACTGATATATCTCGTATGCCGTCTTCTGCTTGAAAAAAAAACTAAATGTGCTTTGACTTCTCCCGATATTGCTTGCGATCCTGTTTTTTCTGGCAACTTGCAGCCGCCTCAAATTTCTATGT
>CALCCW010000062.1:0-8741 GCA_937900185.1 uncultured candidate division Zixibacteria bacterium
TTTTTTCAAGCAGAAGACGGCATACGAGATATATCAGTGTGACTGGAGTTCAGACGTGTGCTCTTCCGATCTAACCGCCAAGGTACTCGAGTCGGACAGGACATGGTAGACCGCCCCGGCATGCAGCAGCGTCGGGCTATGCAGGATTTAAAAAAATTAGAGCGTCTTCGTATGTTGAAATTATTAGATTTGCTCAATCTTGACCCTGATACTGAAGCGAAAATTATACCGCGATTACGAAATCATTACAAACAGATGTTTATGCTGATGAAAGAACATCAGATGAAAATTGATCAACTTGCCAACGGCTTAAAAAAGAACAAATTTTCTGACCAAGAGATTATTAATAGAATTATAGAAATTGACCAAATAGAAAAAGAACGTCAACTTAAAGTAGGCGAATTCCTGAGAAAAGCAAAAAATATATTAACCGCTGAGCAGTTGGGAAAACTGTATGTTTTTCAGGCACGCTTTGGAGGTGAAGTGCTTGAAAAAATGCGAAACTTCAAAAAAGCACAAGAACAACGCCGTTTGCATGATGGCAGAAACTGATTCTCAACTGATTAACTAAGGAGCTACTGATGAAAAAAATAATTATCTTAACACTATTGTCTGCTTTCTTTATAGCAGGTCTTGCCGTTGCCCAGCCGGGGCATGGTAATAAACCCGGTATGAAACCGGGCAATATGCATGACGGTATGCCTATGTTATTAAAAATGGCAGATAAATTAGAACTCACTGACAAACAGACCGAACAGATTGAAGCGATGTCTGTTGATTTTAAAATAAAACAAATTGAAATAAAATCAGAGATTAAAAAAGAACAAGTCTTAATGAAATCTCTTATGCGTAACGACAATGCTTCCGAACGTGAAGTTTTTGACAAAATTGATAAAATCGCAGCACTCAAAGCTGACAGCAAAAAACTAAAATTTAGTCATAAAAATGCTGTACAAAGTATATTAACCGATGAGCAGTTAGATATGCTGAAAGAACTTCGCAATAATCGCAGATTTGCCGGCAGACGCGGCGATTGTGACCGAAATGAATTTGGTCCTCATAACCGAAACTTCCAAGATAAACCGTGTGATGGCGACAGACCGAGAGATGGTGGTAGGGGATTTAGAAACAACTAATTTGTACCTCCCCTCTTTTTTATATATTGTACTACAAAGCCCGCTTTTGCGGGCTTTTTTTATCGGTTTATATTCGACTAATTTGTAACGGTTTGTTGAAAATCCACCATTCAGTCTTTGCGAGTCGAGTGAATCCGCTTTAGCGGATGAACGAGACGTGGCAATCTCTAAACTTAATGCTTAACAAAAACATGAGATTACCACACTTCGTCTGTTTTTGCGGACTTTTTTGTGATAGTTTGTGAATAAATTTAATAAATAAAATTTGACTATTGATATCTGTTTTTCGTTTATATTATATATACGTTAATATGATGATTTTCTTATGATTGAAAGTAAACGATTGTCTCTGTAAAGGAGGAAATACAGTGCGTCGTCCAAGTGATCAACAAATCTATTACCAGCGGAATATGCTGATTGCATATTTCATTATTTTAATTTCTACTGTTCTTTTTAGCCTATATTTTTCATCACGAATTTCAGAATCTCAACCCAATACTACAACAATACCTATAGTTCAAAATATTCACTTGGCAGAAAATACTGAACATTCAGTACCTTTGCAGACAAAACAGAAATTAATCAATTTTAATAAATATTCAGGAAAACATAAAGGTTTTTTAGGGTTTATAAACCTTATTCCAAACAGAGAAATTTCACAAACTGTTACAGTCATTTCGCCTATATATACAACAGTCGATGAATTAGAAATAGATGATACACCATTATCATTTTCCATCGATGATGGTGATGAGATTGGAATCTATGTTCCGGATGGAACAGAATTTACATATTTCCGTCAAACCAAGAAAAAAGCAATTAAACCTATTAGTAGAGGTGTGCAGGTTATACGGCGAGTAGAAGCTGTGTATCCCTGGGTTGCATATATTGATGGGAAAGAAGGTGAAGTCTCCACTTTAGTATATATTGATAGTTTGGGACATCTTTCTATGTTTCCTGACTGGATAGTTGGTGATGATATTCATATTATTGAATATACAATAAATGGCAAATTATTTAAAGCACAGTACGCTTATCGTGAAGAACCTCAAGGATGGTTTTTTGCACAAAACTTTTTAAAAGTTTTATCCGATTGGAGATTTTCACCTAAAATAAAAAAAGGTAAACCTGTAGGGTCACTCTTACGAATTAAATGTAATTTTTGTATTGGTTTTAATAATAAAGATTGTATGCAGTATGAACTGGAACAGATATCTTCATTCAAAGAGTTAAATTAAACTCTACATAACTATGCGATGGGAAAATTCTGAGGAACATTCGTAGTGAATCTTCGTTTGTCTCACAATAATACTTGCGAACTCCTCTCTGTGCTTGCAACGGAGTCTAGAACAGTATAGTAGGCGGAACTCTTTAGCAGTTCCGCCAATGTGTCTACTAACTCGAAAATATTCTGTACCCCTTTCCTGCGTACGCAGGAATCCATCCTTTTCGCAAAATCACATAATTTCACATTTCCACCTGACTTCTTGACATTTACACAGTAGTTGCTATCATAGTGCAAGACAACTATGTTTTTACATTAAAAGGGTGAATAGTTAAAATTAAAAGGAAGTTATGGAATATTCTAAACATTACTTTGAATTAAAAGGGAAAAACGCAGAAGAAATTATAAATCAATTAGCTTGCAAGTCATTTCTTACTGAATGGTGTTACCTTAATCCAAAAGGTGAAAATGGAAAAGAAATTTGTGATTTGTTAGTTGTCTTTGATGATACTATGCTAATTATTCAGATAAAAGATATAAAATTTACGGGGAATGATGATAGATATATTAGAAATGCATTTGAACATCCTATAAAGCAATTGTTTGGTGCTGAACGTAATCTATTTACAATATCTAAAAATCTTGAGCTTATAAATCCTAACGGTCATAAATATACTTTTAATAAGGGTGAGATAACTAAAATTTATCGTTTAGTTTTTAGTGTAGGTGATGGTGAAGTTCCTTATAATTTTATAGAAATGCAAAAAAGTAAAATTATACATACATTTGATAAAAGCATCGAAAAAATATTGAATGAATTAGATACAATTTCTGATTTTTGTAAATACTTAAAAGACAAAGAGAACTTATGCTTCTCAAAGACTATGTTAGAAATAGTACAATTTAGAGAAGTTGATATGGTAGGTGACTATATGTACCATAATAAATCTTTTAGTCATTTGGATTCCTTAGATATGGTAATTTACGACAAAGGAATTTGGGAGAAAACTACAGAGGATTCCGTATATCAGTCGAAAAAAAATGCTGACAAGGTTAGTTATTTTTGGGATCATTTAATTGATTGTACAAATTCATGCGCTGAAGATAATTACAGAGAAATTGCACGAGAATTATCAAGACCCAATAGATTTTATAGAAGATGTTTATCAGAGGCATTTTTTTCAGCTCACCAAATCGCTGAAGAAAAAAATAGAGAATTTAGGAGAGTGATCTCAATATTAGGTACTACTTATTGTTTTTTATTTACTCCAAAGGATTTTAGGAGAGAGTATAGAAAAAGTATACTAGGTAGTTCGTGTTTTGTTGCAAGAGACAAATATCGTAAAAATATAAAAGTTATTGGAATAGCAACTGAAATTGGTAACGATATTGTCCATTCTTATGACTTTGTTTATCTGAATATGCCTATATGGAGTAAAGAAAATCAAATAGAAGCAAAACGTATATCAAAAGAGTTTAATATTTTAGTTCAACCTAAAGAAACACCTGTTCATTTTGAAGAATATCCTGAATTATATCAGGAATCTAATGTTATTCAATCTGGTAAAATACCGTTTAAGAGAAAATTTAAAAAAACAGGTAGGAATGACCCTTGTCCTTGTAAAAGCGGAAAAAAGTATAAGAAATGTTGTGGCAGTAATTAGCTTTTATCCTCACACATTCCATACACAACTACACCAAATCCTCAATCCATTTCATACTATGAACGATTGAACAGTATGAGGAAAATATGCGTTACAAAATTACTACAAAAAATATGAGCAAAAATAGCTTTAAGCCATTTTTTCAGGTAAAGCCATTTTGCCGTAACGTTGTGAGTGTGATGAAATTACAAGTAAAAATGTTCAAAAAACTGGATTCCCATTTTCATGGGAATGACATTTTTTTTAATGTTTTTATAATTGTCATTTCCCCTCTTTGAAGAGAATTTTGTAGGGCGGAAATCTTTAGTATTTCCGCCAACAGTGACTAAAATACGCTATTTCAAAAAACGAACCCATTTTGCTGTAACCTTTTGAAGTTTATGAAATTACAGCGAAAAAGTTGTTTTATTAAAGATAGTAACGTATTGGAGCTTAAAAAAAGGCAGGTCTCAAAAGCGAGACCTGCCCTACAAAATTCATTTCAAATATATAGACAGAGCAATGCCCTGTCTATATATTTATATTCTAAAATCAATGACCGGAAAACTTGGCTGGGCGTTTTTCTAAAAACGCTTCCATGCCTTCATTTTTATCACCTGTTCCGCAGCACTGGGCAAAGTTTGCTTTTTCCAAATCACAACCTGCTGTAAGGGTTCCGTCGAGTCCGCGGTTGATAGATTCTTTGGCAAGAGCAACAGCAATAGGACCTTTGGAACAAATCTTCTGTGCCATCTTCATAGCAGCGTCCATCAGTTCATCATGAGGATATACTTCATCAACAAGTCCAATACGGTGTGCTTCAGCGGCATCAATAATGTCTCCTGTAAAAATCAACTGCATTGCTTTTCCTCGTCCGACCAAGCGGGCTAACCGTTGTGTTCCGCCATATCCGGGGATAATACCCAGATTGACTTCCGGTTGACCATATTTTGATTTATCAGATGCCAAACGAATATCACAAGACATAGCAAGTTCACATCCGCCGCCCAAAGCAAAGCCGTTTACTGCGGCGATAACAGGTTTCGGAAAATTCTGGATAGTTTTCATTAAGTACTGTCCTCTTGCCATTGCTTCGTTTCCGGTACGAACATCTAAATCGATAAGTTCGGTAATATCGGCACCGGCTACAAATGCTTTTTCTCCGGCACCGGAGACAATAACACATTTGATATTTTCATCAGACCAATAAAAACTAAAGAGTTTTTGAAGTTCATCAATTGTTTCTTTATTCAACGCATTCATAGCACGTTCGCGATTGATTTTTACAATCACAATTTCATCTTTTACTTCTACAATGAGATTATTATAGGTAGTCATTTACATTTCCCTTATTTCTAATTATTTTTTTGTGTAATCGTAAAATCCTTTACCGGTTTTTTTACCAAGATAGCCGGCGTTTACCATGCGTCGCAGTAACGGCGAGGCGGCATAGTGAGCATCTTTGAACTCTTCAAACATAATATCGGCGATGTATAAAATTGTATCCAAACCGATAAAGTCTGTCAATGTTAAAGGTCCCATCGGATGCCCGCATCCCAGCATCATTCCATTGTCGATATCTTCTTTGGTGGCAAGTCCTCGTTCATACATACGGATAGCATCCAACAGATAGGGTACTAACAGCACATTGACAATAAACCCCGGTGAATCCTTGGCGGTGACACATGCTTTGCCCAATGATTCAGCAAACTGAAATGCCGAGTCAAATGTTTGTTCGGACGTATCCAAAGTTTTGACAACCTCGCATAGTTTCATTATTGGAACCGGATTAAAAAAGTGCAGTCCTAAAAACTGAGCCGGTCTACTTGTGACTGCTGCCATATCACCGATTGAGAGTGATGACGTATTTGACGCAAAAATAGTTTCAGGTTTACAGATTTTATCAATTGTAGAATACAGCTCTTTTTTCACAACCATGTTTTCAATAACTGCTTCACAAACAAGATCACAATCGGCAAGAACGTGTAAATCGGTAGTTCCGTTAATATTGCCGAGAACTTTTTCTTTAAATTCTTTATCAGCTTTCCCTTTTTCAATTGCTCTGTCTAATGATTTGGTTATATATTTTAACCCTGTGCGAAATGCATCATCGGTTACTTCAACTGCAACAACTTCATATCCGCTGCCTGCGGCAACCTGCCCGATTCCTGAACCCATCTGCCCGAATCCTACAATACCTACTTTTTTAATCATTTGCGTATAACTCCTTTTTTTATTTTACAAATCGTATCATTCGTAATCCGGCTGTATATGATGTCGTGCCGGTAATTTCAAATCCGGCTTTCATAAAACAACCCAATGCGATTGGATTTTCATGGTAAAGTTTAATAATAATTTTTGCAATATCTGTGCGTGAGGCTGCTCTTTGGTAGAGCAGTTCGACTAACTTGGTACCATATCCCTGCGAGCGTTTATATGGTTCGACTAAAAGATGACCAATCTCAAACGCCATTTCTTCTTCTCTTCTCCATAATTCACCATATGCAACCGGTTTACCCGAATCTATTAAAAGATATGACTTTACGGTTGACCTCTGCCAACTTTTTATAATATTTTCCGGAGGAGGAAAAACTTTTCCTCGACAGACAAACTGAAAAGTTTCTTCGCATTCTATCCATTTACGGATATACTGTTCATATTCTTCACTATACGGCACTAAGTCTGCTTTTATTTCCAAAGGTTTTACCATCAACAAATCCTTATTTTAGGTCGGTAATATATGTAATAATAACGTAAGGGGCAATAAAGAGTGTATGTTTTTTGTTTAATCACCAAAACGTTCAGAGAGTGTTATCTCTTCCAGAGTTCTATAAATCGGACCTTGCTGTGTCAGAGTTGACTGGATAAGTAATATTGAATCAAATGTTATCGGTATGTTTTCAAACTGATAGTCTGCAAGGTACTCAGTTAACGGTTTCAACTCATCATTCGATTTTACCCGACCAAGAGTCAGATGAGGTGTAAACGGTTTGTTATTCTTTTCAATATTAATTTCTGCAAAAGCATTATCAATTGATTGAGCTAATTCAATAATATTGTTTTTATTTTTATCTATATCAGCCCAAATAACTTTTGGTTTTCGTAAATGAGGAAACCCGCCTAAAGCTGTGAAATTAGATTCCATAGCCTGATAATTTTTTGCTGATTTATGGAGTTGTGAGATAATCAAATCAACAATTTTCAAATCGGTATTACCAAGAAACTTTAAAGTAATATGCAGATTCTTGGCATCGACCCATTTTACTTTGCCCCCTTTGGTCTTAAAATCAGTTATTATCGTATCAAACTTCTGTTGTATTTCTTTTTCTATTTTGAGTGCTACAAATAACCGTATCATTTAATATCCAAAATATCACGTCTGAGAAGTTCTAAAGCTGAATATGAAGCCCGAATTCTATTGGCATTGCGGTTGGTGCCAAAATTAAATTTTTGAGCATACGTCCCATGCATTGATGATAATCCAATGAAAGTAGTCCCCACAGGTTTTTCATCAGTACCACCGTCAGGACCGGCTATACCTGTTATGGAAAGAGCAAAATCAGCATCAAGCTGTTTGCGGCAGCCGTCTGCCATAGCTTCGGCACATTCTTGAGACACCGCACCATGCTGTTCTATGATATTTTTATCTACATGTAATTGATTTATTTTTACACTGTTGGCATAAGACACTATCGAACCGATGAACCATGCTGACGACCCCGGTATAGATGTAATTATTGAACCCAAATAACCACCGGTACAGGATTCTGCCGTTGCGAGAGTTTTATCGTTGTCTTTTAAAAGCTGTCCGACAATTTCTTCAAGTTTGTCAAAATCTTTTCCATAAACATACCGTCCGACAACTGACTCAAGGTAACGTTTTAACTCAAAAGCTCGAGATTCTGATTCTTCTTTAGTTTTAGCGGTAGAAACAATTCTTAAATCTACACCTGAATATGAGGGAAGATAGGCAAGTTTTACACCGGATTCTAATTTTAGTTTTGGAGTTATAAACTCAGAAAGTTTTGACTCTCCAATACCGATAGTACGAAGTTTTAGCACCGTAATTGTTTCAGAGCTTGACATATTTTGTAAAAATGGAATTACTTCATCATCAATAATCTGTTTCATCTCTTGCGGGACACCGGGGAGAGAAATAAAAGTCCGCCCGTTTTCAGAAATACAGAGTCCGACAGCAGAACCATGTTTATTGGGGAAAAACTTTGCACCCTGGGGGAGAAGTGCTTGATTTTGATTTATTGCCGGCATTTCCATATTACGGACTGCATACCGTTTTTTTAAATCTTCTAAAACTTCTTCATGGAAAATAAGGTTTCTTTTGAACACTTTTACAATTGCTTTTTTTGTGTTGTCATCATCGGTCGGTCCAAGTCCGCCGGTTGTGATTACAATTTGAGCTCGGTTTAAAGCAAGACGAAACGCTTCTTCCATCTGTTTCAGTGAATCACCGGTGGAACTCATATATTTTACTTTGAGTCCTATTTGAAGGAGTCGTTCAGCCATATATGATGCGTTGCTGTCGATTGTATGACCGGTGAGGAGTTCATCTCCGATTGTAAGTATTTCTATATCCATGTTTTCCTATCATACAACTTTCTTAATGAAAGAGAATACAGTTTTCTTTCCCTACACACTTATTTTTATAATTACATCCTATATAAACTACAGGACAATATTTAGTAGTATAGATCGGAAGAGCGTCGTGTAGGGAAAGAG
>CALCCW010000063.1:0-7966 GCA_937900185.1 uncultured candidate division Zixibacteria bacterium
CATGTCATCTCCGTACTATGCGTATTGTTGTGTGCTGATAGTTATTTTTTTTTTTTTTTTAGTGTTTTTTTTGTTATTTTTTTAGTTTTTTTTTTTTTTTTTCAAGCAGAAGACGGCATACGAGATATATCAGTGTGACTGGAGTTCAGACGTGTGCTCTTCCGATCTAACAGCAAGTTACAGATAGCTGGCAATATTATGTGATTGGTTTGGTTGTAATTGTGCTTGTTATTACCGCTGTTGTGTTCTTTTTAGATATGCAGAAATCACAAGAAAAGGAAGCTGCCCAAATATATTCTCAGGGTGTAGTCGAGTTCCGCCAGTCAAACAATCAAAATGCACTTTTAACTTTCCAAAGAGTTTTAGACGAATATGCAGGTACTGAATCAGAACAGCTTGCAACCTATATGTTAGGTGATGCAAATCTCAAACAACGCAACTATTCTGAAGCTATTCGTTTCTTTGAAATGTATATCAGCAAGTATTCTAAAAATAAATTAAAAACTGCCGCATCGTATGCAGGCATTGCAACCGCATTGGAAAATCAAGGACAGTTTGCCGATGCTGCCGAAAAATTTATTGCCGCATATAATGTTGATACTGACGGTCCTTTGGTGGGTGATTATCTGATGTCGGCTATGAGAAACTATTTGGCTGTCGGAGATATTGACTCTGCTAAAATTTATTATGATGATATCAATAATAAATTTTCAGGTACAAATTTAGCTACTCGTGCAGAACTTCTATTTGCTGAAAAAAGTAAAAAATAATTATTTTAAAAGAGAGAAGGTCTGATTTTGTCCGAGATTAAACCGGTCAAACTTGCCATCCTCTGGCACATGCATCAGCCTGATTATCGGGATGCTTCGTCATCCCGCATGGTTCTCCCATGGGTGCGGCTTCACGCACTCAAAGACTATTTAGATATGCCTATCCACGCATCAAAATATTCTAATGTAAAAGTTACATTTAACCTTGTACCGGCTCTGCTTGACCAGCTTGAACTCTATGCCAATGGAGGATTAGACTCCCATTTGGAATTGAGCAAAAAAGAATCTGATAATCTTACACAAGATGAAAAGCATGTGATTCTCAAAACTTTTTTTGCCGCCCCAAAAAATACAATGATTGCACCTTATAAAAGATATTATGAATTGTACAAAAAAGCTCAAACAGCTCTGCATCAAAAAATTACTCCGGCTTTATTCAGTTCGCAAGAGATAAGAGATATTCAAGTGTGGTCAAATCTTGTATGGGTCGATCCGATTTTTCGTACAGATAAAATTATTACTTCTCTTTTGCAAAAAGAAAAACATTATACTGAAGATGAAAAACTTGAACTTTTAAATTGGCAAATTGAACATATAAAAAAAATAATTCCTACTTATCAAAAATTATACAAAGAACACAAAATTGATATATCGTTTACCCCATACTATCATCCAATTCTCCCATTAGTTTGTGATACCGATTCTGCCAAAGAAGCACTACCCAATATAAACTTACCGTCTAAGAGATTTGTACATCCTGAAGATGCGGATAAACAGATACAAATGTCAGTCTCAAAATTTCAATCGTTGTTTGATTCTCAACTCTACGGTATGTGGCCGTCTGAAGGTTCTATCTCTGAAACCGCCGCATCACTTATCACAGATAACAATATTAAGTGGATTGCTACTGATGAAGAGATTCTCCAAAACTCAGCAAAAAAATCCGGTTTAAACCCAAAGGAGTATCATCCGTACCAACTATACAAACACCAAGGACTTCATCTGTTTTTTAGAGATCATACTCTTTCAGACAGGGTTGGTTTTGTCTATTCAGGAATAGATAGTGAGCAGGCAGTAGATGATTTTCTTGAGCATATTTATAAAATTCGTGAACAGTTTATTGATAATCTCGACAATATTGTGATACCTGTAATTTTAGATGGTGAAAATGCCTGGGAATATTTTGCAAAAGACGGGACAGAGTTCCTTGAACTGCTCTACAAAAGATTACATGAAGATGAGTATGTACAGGCTGTCGGTATGAGCGAATATGTCAAAGAGGCAAACGCAGTTGAACTGCCGTCACTTTTTGCCGGTTCATGGATAAATCATAATTTCAAAATTTGGATTGGACATCCCGAGGATAACAGAGCATGGGATTTGCTCTATAAAACTCGCAAATTTTTAGTCGAATTTGTAAAGGAAAATCCGGAATATGACTCATCGGTCATAAGTCATGCTTGGGAAAAAATATATATAGCCGAAGGGTCTGATTGGTGTTGGTGGTATGGCGACGAGCATCGAGGTGAGCATAATGATGAATTTGACCAAATATATCGAAACCACCTGTCTGCAGTTTATACACTTTTAAATACAAAAATACCGGTTGAACTTAAACTGCCAATTTATTCAGGGGCAGTTTTAAATAAACCGGTAATGCCGGATGGGCTAATTACTCCGCTTATTGACGGAAAAAGGTCTTATTTTTATGAATGGAGTCAAGCAGGTTTTCTCGATGTATCTGATGTCGGGGGAGCAATGCATCGGGTAAGCCAATCTATTCAAAAATTGTTCTTTGGCTATGACCATGAGAACTTTTATCTTAGAGTTCAATTTGATTTTAACCATAAGAAACCAAATCCTGACTTCAGAATAGTTATAGAATTCTCTCATTTGAAAAATTTTAATATTGAAATTCCTTTCGGGAAATGTAATACTATAAAAGAGAGTGAACTCTCTTACGCTTTTAGTGAAGAATTAGAAATAGCAATAAAGAGATCCAAAATATTACCTGAAAGCTTTGGCAAGATTTTATTTGCTGTTTCTTACTATGAAGGTGATAATAATATTGAGACAATTCCTGATGTTGAGCCGATAGAACTTATGATTCCCAAACAGGATCAGGAAATGTTTTGGCCGACTTAATAACTTATTGAGGTGTATATGACTGAATCATTTTTCAAAAATAAAAACGAAGAACAACAATCTCATGATATTCCCGAATTAGGTGAGACAATACAGGATACTAATAATGATACCCTTGCCGAAGATTTCCAAACTGAAGAGGGAAGAATGGCGGCTATTATGTCATATATTCCTATTCTCTGTTTTGTCCCATTGTTGAATATGAAAGAGAATAAAGAAGCCCGCTTTCATGCCAGACAAGGGGTAATGCTTTTTCTTATTGAACTTATAGCTGTCATATTTTTAATTGATGGTATCTCAAATTTTGTCTTTAAAGCAATCCTTATCATTGCTGCTGCTTTGGCAGTGTTTGGTATCTATTTTGCCCTACAAGGTAAAAACTATAAATTACCGATTATTGGCGATTTAGTTCAGAAATCAAAAAAATAGTTGATAGCTCCTTTCTTAAAAAGAGGGGAATGATAATTATAAAAACATAAAGACAGAATGAGCATACTTCGACCCCGCCTAGGCGGGCAGCATGACTTATTATAAAAACATTACAAAAATGTCATTAACTTGAGCAGTCAGGAACCCTTTCCTGACTGCTTAATCGTCGTGAAAGGGTTCCCGACAACGCATTAAAAACATTTTTAAAATGTCATTCCCAACTTGATTGGGAATCCAGCTTTTTTGAACTTTTTCCTTGTAATATCATCACACTCAAAACGTTACAGCAAAATGGGTTCGTTTTTTGAAATAGCGTATTTTAAAACACCCCTTAACCGACTCTTAAAAAAGGGGAAATGACAATTTGTAAAAACATTACAAAAATATCATCCCAAACTCTCTTTATGTCAATCTAAACTTGATTTGGGATCCAACATTGTTGTTTTTAAAATGGGTTCGTTTCGCATATAAAACATCTTTTTTTAGCCGTTTATTTGCCTTCCTTTTAGTCGTAAACAAATGAACCTTAGCCTGTTACGGCAAAATGGCTTTGTCTTAAAAAATGGCTTAAAGCCATTTTGGGTATTATTTATTGTAGTGTTTTTGTGCATAGAATTTTTTCTTTTATATTGTGCTGTCGGGTGTCTTGCCTGACAGAATTTAGTAGGGCAGAACCCTTTAGTGGTTCTGACACAATTGGCGGAAATGCTAAAGATTTCCGCCCTACAACTCTTATGTATACTGTTAAATTCAAAAAAAGTGAGATAGTGTATTTAATTTGTGGGGACAGACCTATCTATTTATAATTGCCTAATCCACTTTCATTGTATATCTTAATGTCACATTAATAAAAAGGTTTAGGGAAAATTTTGTCTGAAGCAGATTTAAAAAGAAGAATAAGTATTCATATTTATGGTGAAGAAGAATTTACTGCAATAATCTTTGAACTTATAACTGTTATCAAATCATTCCAACTACCAATTCTTGTTAACAATGAATCTAGTGAAAAATCTTCTTATAATTTTGAAATTGTTAGAAATGATAGTGATGTACCTTTTTCAACTAAAACTAACAACTCAAGAAAAGCTGTAATTAATGCGAACTTTTTCGATAAGTATCAATTAAAGTCTCCATTTGTAAACTATTTACTTTATTGTATAGCTCTTGCATTGTTAGAGCTTGAATTAAAAAATAAAACGAATAGTAAAAATATCCAACTAGCCTCTAAATTTGACTTAGATAAATATTATCAATTTGTATTCGGTGGTGGTTATCCCTATATAATTGGTGATTATTTTGATGAGGTTTCGAAAGTTGGTTCTATCGCACACAATTTCTATTATAAATGTCATAATTATTTAGATGATTACTCAAGTAAAATAAAGAATAAAATACGGTTGATTAACAAGTATGCAGGATTAATAGGTATCAATAGATCTGATTTTTTTAATAATATCACAGATGTACTTATTCAAACTGATCATAACGAAATTTCTGGTATTTTAGATAAATTAGAATCAGACAGCCAAGATGGTTGGATTCAATTAGCAAGACTATCAAGAGATAGAAATAGTAGTTTAGGTGAGTCAATTATAGAAGCTATCTTAATAGCTCCTAAATTGAATAAACAAATAAAAAAAGAGATTGAATCTTTACCTAAGAATGTTTCAGTTACAACTGGAAGTATTAATATCGAATTTCGTGGAGGTGATAAAGAAGAACCTGAAGAAGCAGTTATAGGTAGATTCAGTTTCAAAAATGATGACGAAAATCCTACGGATGCTCTTAGTTATAGGAAGTATGCGGAAGCTCTTGCAAGTGTTATTGCTGATAAAAATACCAGCACACCTCTTACTATTGGTATCTGTGCACCATGGGGAATGGGCAAAACCGTTTTAATGAATTTTATCGAGAACGAGCTTGTTAAAATTAAAAAGAAGATAAGTTCCTTAGAAAAAAAAGAGGAGTCAGCAAAATTACCATGCGATGTAATTAATATCAATGCTTGGGAGATATCAAAGGCTGGAACAATTTGGGAAGAATTCTATGTAAGGATACTCACTGAATTCGAAGACAATCTAGGACGGTATCAAAAAGTTAAATTTCGATATAAATTACTTTGGAATTCTTCAAAATTAAAAACAATTTTCTTTATGTTTATCCTCCCTTTAATTTCTATATTACTAATAATTGTTTTAATTTTGAATGACATCAATTTGTACTCTTTTTTAGATAATGATGCTGAATCAAACCATTTTACTACTTTTTTAAATGGAATAACATTTATATCACCACTACTCGTTTCGGTATGGAGATTTTTTAAATCATTTTGGAATGATTTTTTTAAAAGGATTTCAACTACAAGAAATAATAAAAATTTGAATGAATTAGAAACTCTTCACAATATCAAATCAGTCAAGAAGACGATTAAAAATTTTGATGTGAATCGTACAATAATTATGGTTGATGATTTAGATAGATGCGACCATGAAAATATTCTAAACATCCTTGAATCAATGAGACTGTTCTTAGATATTCCTAATTTTGTATTTATACTCGGGATGGATACGAAAGTTGTGCGACATGCGGTTGGTCAGCATTATAAATTTATGTGTAATGATAATGACGACAAATATGAACAAGAAAACATGGGACGTTCATATTTAGAAAAAATTATTCAAATACCATTTCATCTCCCAAGTTTATCAGCTGAACAGAAAAAAGAATTAAACAAACAAATATTGAAAGACTATGTTGATTTTGAAGATGTGCAAGAGGATTTATCTCCTACAAATGAACGTGAATTAGTTAAGCCTGCGGCAGTTACGGGTGCGGAAGGAGCAGTTTCTGGAGGGGGTGTATATGCGGGTTCTACTGAGGCTGTTTATAAGGAAACCAAAAAAGAGGCTAAAATTGAAGTTGATTTTGATGAAGATAAATATGCCAAATTAAAAAAAGAAGAGGCTCAATACATCAATGGTTTACTTGAGAATAGAGAGTTTGATATATCTCCTCGTTTAATAAAGCGTTTTCTTAATATATATTTAATAGCACGACATATGTATATTTCTGAATTCAATAAACAACCTGATAAACATTTTATTCATTGGTTAGCTTTATCGGTAAACTTTCCATATGAGGCAAAAGCATTATTAAATTGGTTAAATAATAATAATTGGAATGATCCTCAAAGCATATTAGATATTGCTAAAATAAGAGATATGAAGGAATTTCCAGAGGGAATAATTGGGCATGATCTCTCTGCTCCATTTAAAAATATCAAATGGGAAGATTACAACAGATTTTCAAATCTTTATTTGATTCTTAAATTAGATCATATAAAAATACGAAGAACAAAACACATAACTAATTGTTTTAATTTGATTTTGGATTGAAGCAGGGAATTGGCGGAAATGCTAAAGAATTCCGCCCTACTAAATACTTTCCTCAAATTTCGTCAGGAAAGGGTTCCTGACGACTCATTAATGTGTGTTGAAGGTTGGCAGACGGGGACGTCTGCCATGCACTTAGATTATAAAAACTCTGTGGGCGGCAGACGCCCTCGTCTGCCCCTCTTTACATATTCCATACAACATCACCCCAAAATCTTAAATCCCCATCATGCATGAAAGAACCATGTAACAAGAGGATTTTCACATGCACAAAAAGACTACAAATAATATAAACGAAAATGGCTTTAAGCCATTTTTTCAGGCAAAGCCATTTCGCTGTAACAGGCTAAGGCTGTTTTGTTTACAGCGAAAAATGACCCCAAAAAACGGCTTAAAAAAGATGTTTTATATGCGACTGAACCCATTTTTCATAATGTAGCTACAGGGCATTACCTTGTCTATTGTGGCTCAGACTTGCACTGAATAGGTAAGAGTAACAAATAAAAAACAAAAACGAACCTATCTTTTTGATGTGAAAGGACTGGATGCCGTATCAAGTACGGCATGGCATTGGGGAAGTTTGGAATGACATTATGGGAGTTGGAATGACAATTATAAAAAGATGAGATTGCCATTCGCCTAGGCGAACTTTCGCGGACTCCGTTCGCAATGACTGACTTTCCTCAAATTCCGTCAGGAAGGGGTTCCTGACGGCTCAATAATGTGTATTGAATATTGGCAGACGAGGGCATCAGCCGCCCACAAAATATCACGGAATCTTAATTGAAAATCAACAATAAGGTTGGGGCAGATGAGGGCGTCTACCGCCCACAACCCCCTTCTTTGTGTCTTGAGATTGAGTCAAGAGGACAGGCCTTTTGACCTACTTTGCTTTTGCTTCATATTTACACCATCGCTCCTCTCCGTGCTTGTCACGGAGTCCAGAACAGTACCAATACGGCAGTATTTTTGTAGGGCGGAAATCTTTAGTATTTCCGCCATCAATGGCAAAACCATTAAAGATTTCAGACTCACCGTTTCTGCACTGGATTCCGTCTTCGACGGAAAGGAGTTTTTGTATAATCGCAAATACAAAGTAAAAGAAATATTAGTTTATAAATATACTTAATAAATTCTTCAGATAATGTTATTTACACCACCGCTCCTCTCCGTGCTTGTCACGGAGTACAGAACAGTACCAAAATGGCAGTTAATACAAAAATTGAATGA
>CALCCW010000064.1:0-7359 GCA_937900185.1 uncultured candidate division Zixibacteria bacterium
AGAAGACGGCATACGAGATATATCAGTGTGACTGGAGTTCAGACGTGTGCTCTTCCGATCTTTTGATAAAAATTAGTTAGTTCCTGATTCGACACCTTTTTCACGATGGACAGAAATAACACCTTTAATTTTCTTCACTTTGTCTAAAATTCTGTTGAGATGTGACAGCGAGGAAACTTCGACCACAAATTTTCCAATTGCTGTCGTGTCTTGAGCTCTCATTTCAGCAGCACGGACATTTGTATCGGCATCAGCAATTGCCTGCGTAATATCCCGCAGCATATTTTTTCTATCTTCGACAATAATTCGCAATTGTACAATAAACGACTGTCCTTTGCCGGTATCCCAAGTAACATCAATTTTTCTTTCAGGATTTATTGAATACAAATGATTGACTGAAGGACAATCGGAACGGTGGATAGTGACTCCTCTTCCCCGGCTGATAAATCCGACAATCTCTTCCCCCGGCACCGGCTGACAACATCCGGCAAACCGAAACATCATATTATCCATTCCGTGAACTTTGATGCCTTTGGAACCTCGAATACGGTCAATAACTTTATCAACAAAACCAATCTCAGGTGCTTTTTTATCAGGTAAAATAAGGTCTATAAGAGGTCTTGACGATTTAGAGCCATTTCCGATAGCAGCATATAAATCTTCAAGAGATTTTTTATCAAGCTGTTCGGCATATCCCTGTAAAATATCATCTGATGGCAGTTTTAATCTGAGTTCTTTAAGTTTTCTTGCGACAATTTCTTTGCCAAGAATTATAGACTGTTCATAGCCCGATTGTTTGAGCCATTTTCTTATTCTGGTGCGGGCAGATGATGTTTTGACAAGTTTCAGCCAGTCATGCGACGGAGTTCTATTGGGGTTGGTAATAACTTCGACAACATCACCTGACTTCATTTTTGTTGAAAGCGGTTGCAGCCTTCCGTTAATTTTAGCACCTGCACAGTGAAGCCCAATATCGGTATGAATCTGAAATGCAAAATCTAAAGGTGTAGAACCAAGCGGAAGATGGATAAGTTTTTGATTAGGTGTAAAAACAAATATATCTTCGGAGAACAGGTCAATTTTCAAATATTCCATAAAGTCTGACGGATTGGTCATTTCTTTTTGCCATTCCAACACATCCCGAAGCCAAATCATTTGTCTGTCAGATTTACTCATCAACTGCTTACCTTCTTTATACAGCCAATGAGCGGCAATACCATTTTCTGCGATATAGTGCATTTGATGAGTTCTTATTTGAATTTCAACCATTTTGTTTTGAGGACCAAATACCGTAGTATGTAGAGAGCTATAACCATTCGGTTTTGGATTGGCAATATAGTCATGAAATCTATCGGGTACAGGTTTCCATAATGAATGCAAAATCCCCATCGCATGGTAACAATCACGTTCGGAATTTACTATAACTCGAATAGCAAAAAGATCATAAATTTCCTCGTATGGAACTTTTCGGATTCGTATTTTTCTATAAATAGAATCAAAATGCTTTGCCCGCCCATACACTTCAGCCTTGATACTATCTTTGCCAAGAGCTTCTTTGACCGGAGCAACAAATGCTGCAATATATTCTTCCCGTTCCTCTTTACGGTCTTTCACTCGATTCATTATATTTGCATAAACCTCAGGTTCTAAATACTTTAGAGACAAATCTTCAAGTTCTATCTTAACTTTATTGATACCAAAGCGATGTGCGAGCGGGCAATAAATATCGCGAGTTTCTTGAGCAATTCTTTTTTGTTTTTCATGTGGAAGATGTTCTAATGTCCGCATATTGTGTAACCGGTCAGCAAGTTTCATCAAAATAATCCGAATATCTTTTGCCATAGACAAAAGCATTTTGCGAAAATATTCTACCTGCTGTTCTTCACGCGAGCCATATTTCATCGCTCCTATTTTTGTCACGCCATCAACAAGTTCTGCTATTTCATCACCGAATTCTTTTCTAAGGTCCTCGATAGTAACATCGGTATCTTCGACCACATCATGTACTAAACCAGCAGCAATAGTCGTAGAGTCCATATGTTGTTCTGCTAAAATAAATGCAGCTTCGAGACAATGTTCAATATACGGTTCCCCGGATTTACGCAGTTGTCCCCTATGAGCGTTATCAGAAAATTCATACGCTTTTCTAATAAGAGGAATATTCACATTTGCATTAAATGCTTCAATACGTATAATAAACTCGGCAAGATTCATAATATTCTATTCGTTAAATATTGTTAATACTTTAGCAGCAACATCGTTAGGGTCTATTTTATCCATACAGCTGCACTGACCGATATCACATTCACATGTACCGATAGGTTGTATGACAAAATTACCACTTCCTAACGGACCCCATCTTGTCGGTGACATTGATTTTTTGCTTGGATAAAGACCAACTGTTTTTGTACCTACTGCCACCGCTAAATGAAGCGGACCTGTTGAATTTGCGACAACAACTTTTGCCAAAGAAAGAACTGCTGCCAAGGCTCTTAAATCGGTATTACCGGTTATTTTATTTAAATCGGCAAACCCGATAGAATGAGAAAGATTATCAAACTGTTCTCCCTCTTTTTCAGAACCGGATACAACTAAGACCATTCCTTTGCTTTCGAGTTTTTGATACAGCTGGATAAATTTTTCAGACGACCATGCCTCAGCCGACCCGCCTGAACCGGGGTGTAAAACTATAAAATCACCATCAACTCCTGCATTGGTAAGTATTTTTTTAGCACTCGCAATATCTTTTGGAGTCAAATAAACTTTCGGAATTAAGACAGTCTCGCCATCTTTAAAAAAAGACATAAAATCTAAATTGTATACTGATTCATGTTTTATATTTTTTTTACGGCTATGCAGCAAACGAGTATTAAAAAATATTGAATGAAATCTCCCGGCAGTACCAATCCGAATAGGAATTTCCGCTTTAAAATATAAACGGGAAATTTGTCTTTCAGGAAACAGGGCAATTACAATATCATATTTTTCTTTCTTTATTTTTTGCAGTAAATCTTTTCGATAGAGATTATTAGAAATTAATTGGTCGTTTTGTACTCTTAAAATTTTATTGATAGAGTCATTATGCTCTAAAATCGGCGAAGCGTAGAGTGATGCCATCACATCAACTTTACAATTAGGGTATCTTTTTTTTAATGTTTCAACAAATGGCAATGCTAATACCAAGTCGCCTAATTTATCAGATCTGCTAATCAGTATTTTGTCGCCATCTTTTATTGTAATCGGTTTGTTCATTTATTTTTATCTTTCTTCATCATTAATTCGCGTAATTTAGCATATTTTACCATAACAGCAACAGCAGAAAGAAAAGAAATTAAAAAACCTTCAATGCCGTCTAAAAAACCTTTTTTCAGAAAGTAATGCTTAATAAAAGC
This sequence comes from uncultured candidate division Zixibacteria bacterium, assembly GCA_937900185.1. GTDB lineage: Bacteria > Zixibacteria > MSB-5A5 > GN15 > FEB-12 > QQUK01. The sequence goes on from CALCCW010000064.1 coordinate 3,393, forward strand.
TGCTGTCGGTTTAATACAAATGCCAAAGATAGTCGTTTTTTTCCCTTTTGCAAATAAATCCTCTGCTCCCATACGAGTATAAATATTAAATTTTCGGAAGTATTCATCCAATGTCGGGTAGCTGTAATGTAATAAGTCATTTTTAAGATACTGCTTTTTCCCTTCTATCTCAACCGCTTCATGAACGACATTACTGTTAAATCCGCCTTTTGTTTTGTCAAATAATCTGAGAACAAAATCAGGATACCAATTTGAATAATTTATCCAACGCCCCATAAAATTTGTTTTACGAGGGATCAAATACCCATCAGCAATTTTGTCCTGCGAGAGGACAGTTTTTATTTCATCAGTAAGTTCTGCAGTTACTTCTTCATCTGCATCAATTGAGAGAATCCAATCATACGAGGAATGTTTGACACCTTCTTGCTTGGCGGGACCATACCCACGCCAAACCGGCGAATAAATTTTGGCACCATATTCACCGGCAATCTCAAGAGTCTTGTCATCTGACTGCGAGTCTATCAAAATAATTTCATCAGCCCACTTAATTGATTCAAGACATTTCCGAATATTTTTTTCTTCATTTTTAGTGATTATGACAATAGAAATTTTTCTCATTGCTCAACCGTCTTTCTATTCTCCATCAAAATCTTAAAAGTGTCAAATACCTGTTCAACAGTGATATCAAAGATATTATGTTCGTTTGATGAAACAACCGCACCAACTTTTTGATCATACGGTCTCCACAACATAAAATTTTTCATAAATTTGCTATAAAGCCCTACCACCGGCACATCAAATGCTCTGGCAATATGCACCAAAGAAGTATCGGGAGAAATTAAAATATCAAGATATTTTATAAGAGCAGCAACAGATGTCAGACTCAAATTTTCAGGAATCAAATACACATTTTCAGGAAGTGCGTCAAGAAGTGGTTTTGCCCGCTCCCTCTCATCCGGCGTTGTAAACAAGAGAATTTGATTATCACTACTTTGTGCAATTATCTTTTTTAAAAGCTCAGTTGATTTTTCTTTTGCCCAAATACGGTTTACCGCTCCGGCTGAAAGGTTGTAACCGACAACTTTTGTTTTGTCTGATTTTCTTAGTACTTGTACTGTTTTTTCAGCAAACTTTAATTCTTGAGAAGAAACATAAGGTTCGGCATAGCCTGATTCTTTTGAACTGTCGATTCCAAATGCATCGAGAATTTTTAATGTATTTTCAATTATATGATTTGTATTATTAGTACGATAGAGATAGTTGTAATCATAATACTTTTTATATTTTGTTTTTCCAATTCCTATTCTTGGTTTACCGGGGGCAGCAAGTTGAGACAAAAACAATGCAGTAACAGAATCATCACCTATCATATCTACGACACAATCGTATTTTGCTTTTCGCATTTTTCGTAAGGTAGCAAAATCTTTGAGTGGGTTTTTTAAATACATATAAATTTTTGAAAATCGTTTATCATTTTGAATTATAGCTTTACTGCGAAGTGAGGCGAGTATAGCAATTTCAATATGAGGAAAATGCTTCTTCAATCCGTCAAAAACCGGAAACGAGATAATCATATCTCCCAGTTTTTCAGGACGTAAAAAGAGTACTTTCTTTATTGCATTTCCATCAATAGGTTTAAACTCTTTTTGTCCCTTTGCAAAGAATAGTTTACACAAAGAAAAAACCATTGCCTTAAATTTATGCTCAAGAGGTTTTAATGCTTCCATCAGTTTTTCTCCGAGAGCTTTTGTTGGCAAAGGTCTTGATAACATTTTTCAATTTTATCAATCATTCTGTCCATTTGAAAATAATCTTCAAATCTCTTTCGGCTATTTACGGACATCTGCACAAACTGTATTTTATCACGCAATACTTTCAAGACAGCGTCTGAGAGTGCAGAAGCGTCACATGGGGTGACCAGCAATGCATTGTAGTTTTCTTTGACAACTTCAGGAATACCCCCTACATTTGATGCGACAATAGGAAGCGATGCTCTCATTCCCTCTAAGACAGCAATGCCAAACGGCTCAACCCGAGAGGGATGAATCATAATATCAGCACCGAATAATTCAGTGTCAATATTATCTTGCATACCGGCAAATATAAAATATTTTTCTAAATCATATTTTTGTATCATATTTTCCAATAGTTCTCTGCGAGGACCGTCGCCCAAAAAGATAAACCGCATATTTGGAAATTCCTTAATAATTTTACGAGATGCTTCTATTAAAAACTCATGCCCTTTTTGTTCAACAAACCGCCCGGAAGTAACAGATAATATTACATTATCAGGAAGTTTATATTTTCCTATAAGATTATTGCGAGCGGTAAACTTGTCAAGCTTGAATGATATATCTTCAATTGAAATAGGTATGACCTCGGTAATATCTTTTGCTATATATCCTAATGAAATTATCTCATTTTTTAAAGATTCCGATGGAGTGACAACTCTGTCGATTAGTTTAGGAGTGAGAAATTTATGAACAAAGGCATCTTTGGTAATATTTAAACCGACAGACCAAACAATTTTTGTATGACCGCTCATACGTGCCGCCAAACCGCCAAGCCTGACATCTTTATTAAAATTTACTGTTAATATATCTATTTTTTGTTCTTCCAAATATTTTTTAATTTTTGAAATAGTAGCGGGATTAAAATCACCGGAGATATCAAGAGACAATTGCTTAAGCTCATCATACGGGTCAGCGGCACGTTTTAGAAAATATGAATCCGCACGACCGATAAGCGAAATAGTATGTTTGCGTTTGGCAAGTCCGACAGCCGCCAATCGAATCCACTCTTCCATACCTCCATAGGTATCTTTTTCTATAGAATTGAGAAAAGCTATATTCATACATCCTCCCTAAACTGCATAGAATGCAGGCGGTTGTATAAACCATTTTGCTGCAAGAGAATTTCATGTCTGCCCTGTTCAACAATTCGTCCTTTATCTATAACTAAAATCCTATCAGCATTTTTAATTGTAGAGAGACGATGAGCTATAACCATTGAAGTACGGTTTTGCATCATTCTGTCAATAGCTTCCTGTACAAGCATTTCAGATTCGGTGTCAAGAGCCGATGTTGCTTCATCAAAAATAAGTATCTGCGGATTTTTCAAAATAGCTCGGGCAATAGCAAGTCTCTGTCTTTGACCACCTGAGAGTTTCACGCCGCGATTACCTACCGGGGTATTATATTTATCTGTAAACTCTTCTATAAACTGATGAGCGTTGGCAATCTTGGCAGCTTTAATAACATCATCCTGCGAGGCATCTTCCATGCCATAGGCAATATTGTTAAAAATTGTATCGTTGAACAAATAAATCTCCTGTGTCACTATACCCATAAGAGAACGAAGCGAGCTTAGGGTGATATTTTTAATATCAACACCATCAATTGAAATACTGCCTTCTTGGGGGTCATAGAAACGAGGCATTAAGTCCAAAAGTGTTGATTTTCCCCCACCGGAAGGTCCAACAAAAGCTACCACCTCACCCTGTTTCACATCAAATGAAACATTATCAATAACTTTTTCATTCTCAATATAATTAAAACTGACATTTTTATAAGAAATTTTGTCGTTAAAAGTTTTTACTGATCTTGCATACGGTGAATCAACAATATTTTCTTTTGTATCTAAAACTTCAAAAACACGTTCAGCGGCAGCCATTCCCTCTTGGATTTTAATATGAATCTGGGAAAGCGATTTCACCGGTTTAATAAGCTGCAGCATCGCCAATAGATAGGTCATAAAGTCACCGGCATCTAAGGCACCCTTGTTATCAATAATATCATTGCCGGCATACAAAAGAATTATGACACCGGCAAGAGTTGCCAATGTATCATTTATGGGAGATGCAAGATGTCTTATGCGGGTCATTCTCAAAAGAGATTTGAAATAGTCATACGTTGCCGCAAAGAATTTTTTTATCTCAAACTGTTCCATTGAAAATGCTTTTACGATG
>CALCCW010000065.1:0-3746 GCA_937900185.1 uncultured candidate division Zixibacteria bacterium
GATCTACACTCTTTCCCTACACGACGCTCTTCCGATCTCATAGCTCGCCTAGGCGAGTCCTCGTCTGCCAACGCTATTCGTCTACCAAATCAGCATGGCATCGCCGTAACTGTAAAAACGGTATCTCTCTTTGATAGCTCTGCTATACGCTTCAAGGACATTTTCCCGACCCGCAAAGGCAGAAATCAAAATCAGAAGCGATGATTTCGGAAGATGAAAATTTGTTATCAACCGGTCAACCACTTTGAACTGATACCCCGGCTGAATATACAAATCGACAAATTTTTCAAACGGAATCAGGCTGCCGTCTTTGTCAATCTGAGCTGACTCCAAAGTACGGGTTGAAGTTGTCCCGACCGCTATAACTTTTTTGCCGTTTTGCCGTGCTTTGTTAATTTTTTGAGCCGTATCTTCTGACAAGACTGCATATTCAGGGTCAACAGTGTGGTCCTCTATATTGTCAACTGTGACAGGTTTAAATGTCCCAGGTCCTACATGCAAAGTCAGTTCGGCGATTTCAACACCTATTTCTTTGAGCTTGTTTATTATTTCATCTGTAAAATGAAATCCTGCGGTGGGTGCTGCCACCGCTCCGGTTTGGTTGGGGTCGGCAAATATTGTCTGATAACGGCTGACATCGTTGATAGTATCTGATCGTTTGATATATAACGGAAGCGGCACATGCCCGAATTGTTCAATAATCTTTTGCTCTGACTCATCGGAGTCAAATTTAATATCCCATTTTCCCTCGCCTCTGTTTTTCAATAAAGACAAAAAGAGATTTTCATTTCCAAAAATAATTTTTTCATCTTCATTTAGTCGACGAGACGGTTTCACAAGTGCTGTCCAATGATGTGGTTTATCTAAACGACGTACCAAAAAAACTTCAACCTCACCTCCGCTTTTTCTCTTGCCCAAGAGTCGTGCTTTGAAAACTTTAGTATTGTTGACTACCAAACAGTCACCTTTTTTAAAATAGCTTGTAATATCTTTAAAAGATTTTGTCGAGATAGATTTGTCTTCTCGGTTTAAGACTAATAGACGGGACTCATCACGGTTGCGAGTTGGCACTTGTGCAATCAGTTCATCGGGGAGTTCAAAGTCAAATAGTGAAATATCCATGACAGTTTATAGCAAATAATTTGGATTTGTGCAAATAATATATTTTAGTCTTCAACTGTTACAATTACACCGTCTTGATATAAATCTATATCTTGAATTTCACCGGCAATATTGTAAGTAATCCATTTACCATGTTTCTTGCCATCCTTTAATCTGCCTACAAAGAATAACACCGGTTTTATGCTATATGGATTTAAATTTATCCATTCAATCGATAGATCATATTCATCGTTATAATAAGGTGATTTATTATAAAATAGGTCTCCCTCAATAAATGCGACAAGCTCTTTACCTTCAACATAAAATGCTTTTTTTGTAATACCGTTCTCAATATTATTTATATCTTCTCTAAAATCTCTCCATACACACAGACCATTTAATTGATCCTTTTTGTAATATATATCTGTTTTAATAAAATCGTTATAAAACCACTCAGTATGTCGACCATGTTTTTTCCCATAAAGATAATTCGTCACTGATTTCCTATTATTACTAGAATACCAAGTACTAAAAACTGACTCTTTGCTTCCCCAATAATAAAAACCAACTTCTTCCAGAAATCCCATTGTACTCCATGCTCGATATGTACCGTATTTCTTAAATTGGCTTTCATTACCAGTATTTCTTGCTTCAATCCACTGTTTATGAATCTGACCTTGTTTGCTTTTAACTTCAACAGTATCAAAATCTACCGTGTCATATCCTAAAACTGTGGTGTATATGAATAATAAGATTAAAACAAAAATATTTTTCATTTTTCCTCCTTGTTTTATATATAATAAAATACTTTTAAAACCCGTAATTGTACAGCACGACCGTATCTATCAAAATTTGGGCAAGTGCTTTTTGTTCTGGGGTTAAATCTTTCGGAAATTTTTCATTTTGCAAATGGAGTTCTAACGCCTCAAGTGCTTTACGGGTATCTTCAACAGTTAAAACATAACTGTTATCTTCTTTGAGCTTATCCCGAAACTTTATAGTTTCTTTCATTAACTTCCGAAGAATTTCAGATTTTTTTTCAGAATCAGCTGTTTCCTTCTCACCTAATATTTGATCGCTCATTGAATCTAATAGTAATTTATATTCTTCATCAGACATATTATATACTCCATGTTAGATACATCATATATTGACAGCAAAATAATAATTTAGAAATATTTATAACAGCGATTGCTGGTTGGAATCTCTATTTGAAAGTGTCAGCCCAAGATGTTTGACTGCTTTTTCAGAGACCATTCTTCCACGTTTGGTACGCTGCACAAAACCTGTTTTCAACAAATACGGTTCTACCATATCAACAAGGGTATCTGTTTCCTCATTCAAAGTAGCCGCTAACGCTTCAATACCAACCGGTCCGCCTTTGTAAAACTTAATTATAACCTCAAGCAGTTTTCTGTCTAAATTATCTAACCCAAGCGAATCAACACCCTCAGTATCTAATGCTTTCATAGCTAATTCTTCGTTGATAACACCGTCAGACTTTACATCGGCAAAATCCCGTACCCGCCGAAGCAGACGGTTGGCAATTCTTGGTGTTCCGCGTGAACGCATGGCTATAATCTCCGATGCGGCATTATCAATTTTTGATTCCAGTAAATCAGCCGACCGTAAAACGATTTCTTTTAGTTCTTCAGGCGGGTAAAAATCAAGATGATAATACAGTCCAAACCTATCCCTCAAGGGCGCCGAAAGCATTCCAGCTCTGGTTGTTGCTCCGATAAGCGTAAACTTTTTCAAAGGAACATTGATAACTTTGGCAAAAGCACCTTTATCGACCACAAAATCAACTTTGTAATCTTCCATGGCAGGATACATAAATTCTTCAATAGTTGCAGACAAGCGATGGATTTCATCTATAAAAAGAATATCACCATCGTTAAGATTAGTGAGAATACCCATCAAATCGCCTGTCCGCTGCAAAGCAGGACCGGCTGTGGCATACAGTTTGGAACCCATTTCATTGGCTATAATATGAGCCAGTGTTGTTTTACCAAGCCCCGGAGGTCCATATAACAAAATATGTTCACATGATTCTTTACGCTTTTGGGCAGCTTGAAGTGCAACTTCAATCTTTTGACGTATCTCATTCTGTCCTATATACTCAGATAGTTTTTTAGGGCGAAGCGATAAATGTACTATATCTTCTTCAGGGGTTACCTGTTCGCCTGATACTATTCGTTCACGAGACAATATGCTGCCTTTAAATTAAGTTTAAACCAATTTTGTTAACACAATATATGAAATAATCAGATCACTATCCAGTCATTTCATTGCGGAATACAATAGAAATCAAATCTTCAACTTTACTTATTTTGGGATTATTCTCAACAGCCCGAGCAATCATTTTCTTGGCTTCATCTTGTTTATACTGAAGTTGAATAAGCACTTCCACGGCTTCTGCTTCCAAAGGCTTCATCGCTTTTTTTGTAGGAATAATGGCAAGCGGTTCATCAGTTTTTGACAGGGCGAATTTCGATGCTTTCCCGTGCAGTTCTGCAATAATTTTTTCAGCTAATCTTCCGCCTACTCCGGGAAGTTTATTTAAAGCCGACCCGTCTTTCATTTCAATAGCGGTGGCAATCTCTTTTATAGGCAATACCAAAGATTTTAAAGCCTTTTTCACA
>CALCCW010000066.1:0-8416 GCA_937900185.1 uncultured candidate division Zixibacteria bacterium
TCAAAATTTAGTAGTAATGCTATTTCGTATGACGTAGCGATAGAATCAGGTAAGGTTCTGATACCCAATTGTTTAATGCGAGGAGATGTAAACGGTGACAGCAGCATTAATCTATCTGATCTCGTTGCTTTTATTGCTTATTCCTTTAATAATGGCACTGCCCCTTCCCCTATAGGTTTAGCTGATTTTGATTGTAACGATGTTATTAACTTACAAGATATTGTTCTTTTGGTGGCATATATGTTTGAAGATGGATTACCACCATGCGGTTGTTGAGTACAAAATGATTAAGTTTACTAAAAAAGCGGTAAATTACCGCTTTTTTAGTAATTTTCTTCTATAAATACTTGCCATGGAATAAGTTTTTATATTATATTCACCCTTTGTTAAAAACAATTAAACTAATAACAGATATTATTCGTTATTTAGAGTAGAAATTAGAATATTAACATATAGTGAGTAAGGTGTAATGATTAAAAAAACACAATTTCTTATGATTGGCATAGTGATTCTATCACTCATCGCAAGTTCGACAACTTTTAGTCGTGCTTTTGTAGAAACACATAATAAAAAATATTTAAACAATTTATCGGCCGGTCTTCCTGCGTATGGAATTGTAGCCCATCGTATCGGTACTATTTCTTTATCTCTTAATAATAATGGCTCCTTTGGTAAAGGTTTTCAAGAAGGTAATGGACGAGATTATTTTACCGGTCAGTCTGTCCCGTCATGTGAATATCCAATATCATCTAATATTGATTATTTGTTTGCCGGAGCATTTTGGATTGGAGCTGTAGTCGGTCGTGACACTTTGGTTTCAACTGCTGCTGATGGTTGGTCATTAGATTATCAAGAATTTGTCCCTGATGAATATCCATTTGGTGCGATTCAAAAACGTTCTACCTTATTTCCTGAGATTGACTCTTTATTTGATGGAGCTGTTTCCGAAGAAGATTATTTAATGGTTTACCGTGACACCGGTACCGTTGGGATTGCCAATGATATTATCTCAGGTCGTCCACATACCCCTCTGAATATTGAAGTCACGCAAAGAACTTTTGCATGGTCTTATGATTATGCTGATGATTTTGTACTCTTTGATTACGAAATTAGAAATATCGGTATAAAAAGATTAGAAAAAGTTTATATGGGTATATATGTTGATGGAGATGTAGGTTCAACTTCAGGTGATGTTCCGAATGTTTATCTTGATGATATTTCCGGATTTATTGAAACATTTCCTTCGAAGTTTAGAAATTGTGACTATATTGATACTGTTAATATTGCTTGGCTCGCCGATAACGATGGTGATCCGGTAGGTTCTGATTTTGGTGAAAATTCATGCCGTGCTGTAACAGGAACCAGAATTATTCGAACACCTGCAAAAGAATTAGAAGTATCTTATAACTGGTGGATTTCCGGTGATAATGATTTTGGTCCTCGTGAACGAGACTTTGTAGGAAAACTAAAAGAAAAACTTCGTGACTTGGGTACCGGATTTTTAGGTACTCCTGAAGGTGATGCTAATAAATATTATTTTATGAGAAACCGTGAATTTGATTATGACCAACACCGAATCGGAACTATCGGTTCTAATGATCCTCTTTGGCTTGAGCCTGACCCGCAACTTGCTGCTGCATGGGCTCGAGGACTTGATACTCGTTATCTTCTATCTTTTGGTCCTTTTACTATTGACCCGGGAGAACGCTTACCGGTATCTTTTGCATATGTTGCCGGTGATAATTTCCATCAGGACCCTCATAACTTAGATAACCTTCCAGATAATCCTGATATCTTTTATAAGAATTTAAATTTCAAAGAATTAGCGACAAATGCTTCTTGGGCAGCACGTGTTTATGACAACCCCGGTGTTGATACCGACGATGATGGAAATTTCGGTAAATTTAGAGTTTGTTGTAATGATTCGACAATAACTTATGACACCCTTTCAACTGACCCATTAGAAATTGATACTACAGTAATTTTTGTAGAAGGTGATTGTGATACACTTTTTTATGAAGGCGACGGAATTCCTGATTTTAAAGGTGCTTCCCCACCTCCAGCTCCAAGTTTTACTCTTACTCCTGACGTAGGTTCAATTCACGTCCGATTTAATGGCTTGCGTTCAGAAACTACTCGGGATGTTTTCTCTCGTATAATTGATTTTGAAGGCTATCGTGTTTATTACTCTCGAGATGAGAGAGAATCCAGTTTTTCTATGTATGCTTCTTATGATTTAGAAAACTATAATAAATTTATTTGGGATGAGTCAAAATTCCCTGACCCAGGTTATATTCTTATAGACAAACCGTTTACTCTTGATACTTTAATTTGCTTATATGGTGATTCATGTAATAGTGGTTCGTTCTCCCCAGATTTCTATCCTAGAAGCAATCCTTTTGAATTTGGGGATTCAACTTTCTATTTTGAACCTCAAGATTTTAATGCTTCAACATTTGGAGTAAACACTCCAATAAGAAAGATTTATCCTGACCAACCATATCCAAGTTCTTTAATCCCTGATTCTGCTCAGGTAGACGAATTGACCGAAGACGGTTTCTTGAAATATTTCGAATATGAAACAACCATTGAAAATTTACTTCCGACTGTTCCGTATTACGTTAACGTTACCGCATTTGACTTTGGGTCTCGTTCCCCTGAATCACAACTATCCGCATTAGAGACATCAAAATCTCTAAATGCTAAAGCTGCTTATGCCAACTCAAGAGCAGATAAAAATGTAAGTGCAAACAAAAAGGTTTACACTTATCCAAACCCATATCGATATGACGGAAATTATAAAGAAGATGGATATGAGCGGAAACCAACAGAACAGCTTTCATCAGCTCGTGACAGAATTAGAGCAATTCATTTTGCCAATCTCCCGCCAAAGTGTACAATTAAGATTTTCTCTTTAGATGGTGATTTGGTTAGAGAAATCATTCATGATTCCGACCCACTTTCTCCAACTTCAGGAGAGGAAAAATGGGACTTAATAACTCGCAACACTCAATTAACTGTTTCAGGTCTTTACTATTGGTCGGTTGAAGGTGATGGGTTTAAAACGCAAATAGGCAAACTTGTAATCATTATGTAAATCAACAATCTATGAAGATATATAATATTAACAAAAACCGTTATTGGACACATCTTATAACGGTTTTTTTATTTCTTTTTTCCTTTAATTCTCTTTATACACGAGAATTAAATCCAAAACTTGACAGTTTTGATAAGTCTCATCATACTACGCTTTCGACTGTAGACCCACTCATCTATTATGCTGTTCACAATCGCGGCAACATACAATTAGCTATTGCTAATAATGGGACATTTGGTTCTTATGGGGGTATCGTAAACGATGTATTTACCGGAGAACCGGTACAATCATGTATATATCCAAAAAACTCGAACATTGTCTATCTATGGGTTGGTGCCCTATGGATTGGTGCTGTTGTAGGTCGAGACACTTTAGTTTCCTGTGGAACAGAAGATTGGTATACCGTGCAGGAGTTTTGGCCGGCTCCAAGAGACAGCTTTGAGCTATTATCTATTGATGAATCGTCTCCGAATTATTCCAAAGATGCATATTCTGAAGAAGACATTCTTTGTACTTATTATGACACAGTTACAGATGTAAATTTTACCAACATTGATCTTGATGGGGCAATTCACAAACCATTATATCTCAAAGTAACACAGCGTTCAATGGCATGGAGTTATGAATATGCCGATGACTTTATTTTGTTTGATTTGCAAATCGAAAATATTGGACAGAATAAATTAGAAGAAGTCTATATGGGAATATTTGTAGACGGCGATGCATGGCATACTTCCAATCAAGGACCGGGCGGTTGGAATGATGATATAGTCGGATTTAAAAAGGAGTTCCCTGCTCCTGAAGGACACGGTTTCATCGATACCGTTAATATAGCTTATAATGCTGACAACGATGGTGATCCTTCCGGCGGAAAATGGGATGAAAAATCTCCTCGTTCAGTTGTAGGAACTAGGGTTATTAGAACACCTTCTGATTCGTTAAACTACTCATTTAACTGGTGGCGAATAGACTATGGTGTGCCAAGTCAGGATTTTGGACCAAGAAAAATTGGGACACCCGATGACCCCTTTCGTAAAATGGGTGAACGTTTGGGAACTCCTGTAGGTGACAAAAATAAATATTATGTACTAAGACATAAAGAGTTTGATTACGACCTTTTATTTACCGCAGTAGATCATACTACTGACGGCTACCTACCACCACCACCAAATGCGGATATATACTCAAGTGGCTTTGACACTCGTTATTTATTATCATTTGGTCCTTTTAATATAAACCCGGGGGAAAAACTTCCGGTAACTTTTGCTGTTGTTGGAGGAGAAAAATTTCATCAAAACCCAGATGATTTTAAGTCTCATGACCCATTAAACCCAAATATCTTTTATAATAAATTAGATTTTTCCTCACTTGCAGCAAACTCTCGATGGGCATCCTGGGTGTATGATAACCCCGGTGTTGATACAGACGGCGACGACTATTTTGGCAAAATTAGGGTAATAAATTATGACTCTACTTTAGTAATAGACACTAGCTCTTCTCCCGTAAGTGACTCTACTTGGGTTATTACAAATGCTGACACCTCTTTTTATGAGGGTGACGGTATTCCGGATTTTAAAGGAGCTTCTCCCCCACCTGCTCCAACTTTTTGGATAGAACCAGGAGTTGGTGAGTTATCCGTACGATTTAATACAGCAAGATCTGAAACAGCCAAAGATCAGTTTTCCGGCAATAAAGATTTTGAAGGTTTTAGAGTTTATCTTGGACGAGACAATTTAGAAACGAGTTTTTCTGTTGTTGCATCATATGATATAGAAGATTACAACAAATATGTTTATAATAAGAATAAACGACCTAAAGCAGGTTTTGAACTTTTTGATGTTCCTTTTACCTTAGATTCGCTTCGTCTGCTTTATGGAGACTCTTCTGATGGCTATTCTTTTAATCCTGAGAACTACGGAAGGAGTAATTTTTATCAGCATCCCGATTTCCCTGATTCTGTCTTTTATTTTGAAGCTCAAGATTATAACGCCTCTGAGTTAGGTGTAGAGACTGATATTATCAAAAGATATCCCAATCAACCCTATCCGACCAACCTTAATCCAGATTCCGCACAAGCGGATGAGGTGACTGACGATGGATACTTGAAATATTTTGAGTATGAATATACTATTCGAAACTTACTTCCAACTGTTACCTGGTGGGTAAATGTTACTGCTTTTGATTATGGGTCACCTGAGGTCGGCTTAGCTTCTTTGGAATCTTCACTATCTTTAAATGCTCAAAGTGCCTATCCATTATATTCGCTTACTGATTTAGCTGCTCATAACTATGATAATATCTATGTTTATCCCAATCCTTATCGTAAAGATGGAAATTACCGTCTCGCCGGTTTAGAGGGACGTACTAAAAGAGATAGACCTGACAATCGTGCCAGACAGATTCATTTTGTAAATGTTCCTCCTGTCTGTACTATAAAAATATTTTCTTTGGATGGTGATTTAATCAAAAAAATTGAGCATAATACAGTAATATCTGACCCTCAATCAAGCCATGCTGAGTGGGATATGATTACTCGTAACACTCAGGAAATTGTCTCAGGTTTATATTACTATGTGGTTGAATGGGATCAAGGCTCTTATGTCGGCAAGTTTGTCATTATACTGTAAAACTATTCTTTATAGTTTAATTCTTTAGGTAATTTTTTAGCAAAAGCTATATATCCAACTCCGGCAATAACAGCCAGCGATGAAATAAGTATCCACGCAGTTAATGGTTTATCGGCAAAATGTTCTAAAATAAATCCACCATACATTGGACCAAATGACCATCCAGAGGCAACAAAGAAGCCGAATATCCCCATATATCTTCCCATGCGACCTTCCGGTGCCATTTTAGATGTTAAAGCCAGTGATGGCGGTGACATGAACATCTCTCCAAAAGTAACAATTATGATAGATATCATCAAAAAAGTAAAAGTTGAAAACAAACCGATAAAACTATATCCAACCGCATATATAAAAGCACCAACAGACAATTGAAATGTGAAAGTCTTATGTTGAAGCATTTTGGTAATAGGGATTTGCAAGGTTGCCACCAACAACCCATTTACGGTATAAATCATACCCAGTTGATTTTCAGTGAGTCCAACAATTTCAACTGCATAAATTGAAAAGGTAGCAATTAGTTGAGCTACTACTATATATAAAATAAAGATTAATGCCGAATGATAAAGCAAGTTAGGGTCATTTTTAATACTAAGCAAATCTCTGAACGTAAACTTATCTTTATTTTGAATAGAATTTGATGTTTTTAAAAAGAGGGCAAATACAATTCCGGAGATAGTTGTAATAACCGCAGCAATAACAAATAAAAAGCCATAAGAATAACTTGCCATATACCCACCAATAGCAGGACCAACAGCCCATCCCAAGTTTCCTGCAGAACGCGTTATCGCATACCCGTCAAGTCTTTTGTCCGGGGGTAAAATGTCAGACACCATAGCATTAGCAGCAGGACGAAAGACAGCACCAAAAATAGAATTTATAACTAAGAAAATAGAAACCCACCAAAATCCCATATTATAAAAAATTGAGAAAGCCATTCCGGCAAAGGCAATTCCTCTAATTATCTGAGTATGTACTAAAAGATACCGACGCTGAATTCTATCTGAAAATTCTCCGCCAATTAACTGAAAAGTTGAACGTATAACTGCTAAACCGCCAAAGAACAAACCAATTTGAATAAGCGAAAGACCAATTTCCCGACTAAAATATATTGAAATAAAGGGAATCGCTACCGCAAAACCCATAGCTCCAACAAACCACCCCAAAGCCAAAACCCAAAGATTTATATCAAATTGCTTAATAAACTGTTTTGTCTTCTCAACCATTATATAATATAGATAAAGGTGAAGACATGGCAAACGAAAAGCCTGTTTTTTAGCAGGCTTTTTTGAGGACTGATTTTTTGATTATAATTAACTTGTTAGATTTACTAATCGCTTTTTAGTGTCTTTTATAACTTTCATTTGAATTTTAGCAGCTTTTTCCAGTTCTGCTTCAAGTACTTTCATCTCTTGACGTTCATAAATCAATTCATAATTAAGTAACCGTGATGCTATCAGATTTCCAAAAGTTGCCAATAGTCGCAAGTAGTCATTGTTATAGCTATGCAAAGGATTTGTTGTATCAACATATAAAATACCAAATACTTTTTCATCATCAAACAGTGGTACAGCCATCGCAGATTTAATCTCAGAAATTATTATAGATTCTTGCTGGGAGAATCTGTCATCTTCTTGAGGATTTATCAAAATAGAATTTCTTTCAGTTAGAATTTCATTGATAATTGTAGATGAAAGATTAAATGAACCGGGATCTTTGCCGCTTGGCAGCAGAATAGCGGATGTTACCACTTCTCCGCTGTCAGTATGTGTTAACACTGCTAACCTTTCAGCAGGTATAACTTTTGATACTAATTCAATAGATCTTTCAAGCATTTTTTCTTTTGGTTCAGACATGACTAAAATCTTAGCCATTTCAAACATCGTTGGTAAAACATCAGGAAGTTCTGTTACTTTCGCAGGAAGAGGTTTTAAAGCCTCGTTTATTGACAGAAAAACAGATTTCTCAGCATCTATTTGGGAAAGGTGATGGGTAATAGGTACTGATGTTGATTTGGGGATTGAGTCAGATGAAATAACTTTAAATTCTACTTGCCCAAATTGGATTATATCTGATGAATTAAAAGTCTGCTTTTCTGAAATTCTACTGCCATTTACAAACGTACCATTTCGGCTGTTATTATCTGTCAGAATATAGGTATCAGCAGAATCAGAGAATTCAATTGATGCATGGTTTCGAGATACTGTTTTGTGAGTAACACAAATATCGGCATCCTGATTTCTTCCTACGATATATTTCTTTTTTTCCAGAGTAAAATTATAAAATCTACTTCCGTCGGTACCAATCAATTTAATCATAATAGACTGTATTTATCCTTTTCGATTAGTTAATGTAATGTACGATAAATATTATAAATTGTTTTTTAAAAACATACTTATTTTTTGAAAACCGTCAATAGGGTATTTTCCCCATCCATTTTGTGCCATTTTTTTTAGGGTACCATCAATATGCATTTTTTGCATTTTCGATGCAAATGTATTTGCTTCTGAATGAGATCGGAAGAGCGTCGTGTAGGGAAAGAGTGTAGATCTCGGTGGTCGCCGTATCATTAAAAAAAAAAAAAAAAATAAAAACAGCTCATGTTGTATTATCCCTTAATATACTACTTATATATATCCTATATGAACGTCCTCATGTACTCACCACACACAGTATCACGTCTATATCTGCCTCT
>CALCCW010000067.1:0-6412 GCA_937900185.1 uncultured candidate division Zixibacteria bacterium
TTTATATGTTTTTTTTTTTTTTTTTCAAGCAGAAGACGGCATACGAGATATATCAGTGTGACTGGAGTTCAGACGTGTGCTCTTCCGATCTCCGGTTCAAATAATTCAATTCCCTCAATAATTTTGAGTCCCATATTCGGATGAGTGTTCATTTTCTGCTGTTCATCAATTGTCAATTTATCCTGTTTGTTCAAAATTGAATCGGGAACACCAATTTTACCAATATCATGCAGCGTACACCCAATTTTTAAATGATGCCGTTTTTGTTCAGACCATCTAAATTCTAAGGCTATCAGCTCGGCTAATTGACGTACACGAGTTGTATGACCGGCAGTGTATGCGTCTCGTGCTTCAATAGCGTTTGCCAAAGCTAAAAATGCCTGTAAATAAGAATGCTCTAAATCATGATACAGTTTGAAATTCATAAATGTTGATGCTGCCGAATTACTCAATAACATAAGAACATCAAGCTGTCCTGATGTTAAATTATCAAAACGATTAATCATAACAAGATTTATAACACCCATTAATTCTTTGCGGCTGTAAATTGGCTGAGTAATCAAAGTTTTTATCTGCTGCTGTCCATCTATTTCAATTTTTTCTTTTGAAATAATCGGAGTAAAAAAAGCTGATTGTTTCACTTGTGTAATAACAGATTCATCACAAATTATGTCTAAAAACCTTTTATCATCACAATCATATACTTTGATATATTCCCCTTTTGTTTTAGGGTCTAAAGATATCAAAGAAACAGCGGTTGCAGCAAGTTCACTTTTACATGATTGTACAACTAACCGCATAAACTCTTCTTTATTTTCTTCAGTAGCTGCAGCACTCGCAACTTTCAAAAAAGCAACTTGCTCTTTTAAGGAGACATTATCCCGAATAATTTGCTGATGGGACAGCCCTCGTTTAATTGTTGCCCGTAATAAATCAAGTTTGAACGGTTTGACCAAAAAATCATACGCACCCTTTTTGAGTACTTCTATAGCAGCTTCAACTGTTGGATGAGCAGTCATGAGAATAACAACTGCATCATTATGATGTTCCTGAGCGGCATCTATTACATCAACACCGGAAAACTCGCCCATAACCAAATCAGTTAAAACAAGATCAACTTGATTGTTCTGAATGTATGTTATTCCCTTGGAGACATCTGAAAATGTATGTACATCATACTTAAATGATGAAAGTGCTTCTTTAATAATATTACAAATATACTTTTCATCATCTACAACTACAATTTGCGGTACAAAGATGTTAGACATTGGGGTTCTTTCCTTCCTAATACGTTCTAAATACTGTATCGGAGAAAATGTGTCCCCTTAAAGACCTGAATTGTAATCTGTATAAAGGTTGAGCTTGGAAAGGTATATTATATCTGATCTGCCCTATACGAAGATCGAACTAAGGGAGCTGAAACAACTTTTGCAATTCCTGCATTTTCAGCAATTCGTTTCAATTCGGAAAATTCATCGGGATGATAATACTTTTTTACCGAAAGATGTCTGCTTGACGGTGCAAGATATTGACCAATGGTTAAGATTGAAACATTATGAGCATAGAGGTCATCAAATAAAATTTTCAACTGTTCTTTTGTCTCCCCTACACCTACCATAATACCGGATTTTGTTCTAATCTCAGAATTTTCAGAAACATGCTTTAATAAATTTAAAGATGTCTGATAATTTGCCTGAGGTCTGACAATCGGATACAATGATTGTACTGTCTCAAGATTATGATTAAAAATATTTGGTTTACAATCAATTATAATGCTTATAGCATTTGGAGCATGCAAAAAATCAGGTGTCAGCAATTCAATTGCGGCATGAGGAAGCAGAGAACGAATCTCTTTAACTGTTTCAGCAAAATGTACAGCTCCTCCGTCAGAAAGATCATCCCGAGTAACCGATGTAATAACAATATGTTTGAGTTTCAATTTCGCTGACATCTCTGCGACTCTTTTAGGTTCTGTGGAATCAACCGGATTAGGTAAACCGGCATCAATATCACAAAAACTGCAATTTCTCGTACATTTTGGTCCAAGAATCAAAAATGTTGCAGTTCCTCTTTCAAAACATTCTGCTCTATTCGGACAATTAGCAGCCTGACAAACCGTTTGTACCCCATATTCCTTAATAAGTTGATTTACTTCTTTAAACTTCTCTCCCCCAACAGCTTTTATCTTTAACCAATCCGGTTTTCTCTGTTTTTTAGAAATCATATTATATACTAATTTTCTGATATTTTAATTAATCACAACATTTTTATCAACAAATTACTCTCATTTTATCAAGTATAATCGAAAATGCTCGATAATCAAGGAAAAGGATAAACATTTGATATTTAAGGATATGCCATGATACATCGGAAATTTTTCATTTTCCTCACCATAGCACTAATAACTTTTTCGGCATCAATTTGGTCAGTTGAGAAAAGTAATATCAGAATCGATAAAGTTGATAATGCGTCAACTTCAGAAATTCGTGTTCGCCCGTCATTATCAACAGCAGATACCTGTATTGTTCGTCATGATCAAGGAATCGCATATAGGATAGGAGAATGGGTTCAAGGGAATGAACTATATAAAAGTTATTTAGATCCATCACTTACATGTACAAATCCATACCCATATACAATTACAGAAGTTGTTATGCCATTGTGGTTTTTTTCAGGTACAACCATCTCAGTTTCAGTTGATATTGAAAAAGTTGATTATACTAATCCCGACTGCCCATTCCCTGATACAATCATGCTGGGGATTTCATCTACTTGGAGTTATGATATTCCTGATACAACAGGTGTTTATAACATTTGGGTTCCACTTGACGAACCCATTGTAGTCAATGAACCGTTCTTTGCCGGTTTTTTTATTGGAGATATTTCAAATCCAAGTTGCAGTGTTTCAGTTATCACAGACAATGATACACTTTCAACTTGTGAATCATATAATATTTGGGATGATTCTATTGGATTTGTTGATTTAATGGATTGGGGATTTCCGGGACAACTAGTTCTCTATGCTTCGGGTGTCCCCGGTGGAAACGCTTTTGAACCAGAACCGAACGTTTCTATTATCTCTCCAAATATGAATGACAGTCTGTACAAATCAACGGAGATTTGGATAAATGAAAATTCCGGTTCATCAATAATAGATTATGTTTCATTTTCTTATGCCTCCGATTCAAACTTTGTAGAAATCGGTAGAGATTATGACGGAACAAAAGCATTTCGTGATGGAGTTACTCCGAGTAATAATGCAGCAGGCTATAGTTATAACTGGGATTTTTCAACTGTTCCCGAAGGTACCTATACAATTCGTACTACAGCCGTTGACGCACTCGGCAGAACAGCCTCAGATGACATTACTCTCTTTTTAGAACCTACCCCTCCGATAGCTAAAATAACTACTCCATCTTTAGGTACAAATTTCTGCCCATCATTTGACATATTGATGTCTTCAAATGATGAAAATCTTTCCTCTGTCAGCTTAGCATATAAACGTTCCGAACCAAATTTTTCGGTGAATGCTCAAACATTATTATTATCTGATTTTGGAGATTATTTTTCTTCAGCAATCGCAGCCTCTTTGGCATTACAAGCATTAGCAGACCGAGGTAACGATTATTTAATGCTTAGAGGAGTTATCCCTCTTAGTCCAAGGCTTATGACGTATAGAATAGCAGAATATTTTTCGATTGTTTCAAATAACGGTGTATATGATGAAAATGTTTTTACCGGATTACAAGAATTTAATTCAACAGTTGGAAATACTTTACAAATAAACTATAAAAGAAATCCAAGTTACTTAGATTTAAGAACAGAGATTGAATTAAATGGTAATGTCGTGTTAGCCGGTATAGGCGGGACCTTTAACAATTGGGTTTTAATAGACGGTTTCAAAGGAACGGTCTCTTTGGACGGAACATATAATATCACAATCAGTAATCCGCTTAATGCACTTATTGACACGATACAGTTTAGGAACACAGCCTTTGGGTCTGATCTTTTCTTACAAGACAGTTGGCAGCCGGTAGAGATAATTATCTATTTTGGTTTACTAAACTGGGAGCCACAGTTGACTGAATTCTATATTGATACAGATAGAACTGACGGTTGGTCATACAACTGGACTCCACCAAATTTTTGGCAGGGATATGATTACTTTATTCAATCTAAAGGTACAGACTTAACATTACTCAACGGATATGATAATACTATGCTTTCTTATGACTGCACAGAATTTTATCTTGCCGGTGATTTAAACAATGATGGTGTCACTGACATGAATGATTTAACATATCTTATACATTATTTCACCAACCATGGTGCTCCGCCTGTTGGAGGAGATGCTCGTGCAGATACAAACTGTGACGGCTATTTGAATATTACCGACATAGTATATTATGCAAACTATATATTTGGCTTAGCACCTACCCCCTGTTATTAAAATAGTAAAAGCCCGCTTGAATTAAGCGGGCTTTTTTTTATTTTCTGCTCATTGCTGCTGAGATTGCTCTCCTCGCCACTTGAGGTGATATATCACAAATAGAAATCAGCGTATCAACAGCTGTATCGAGATATTTTAGCCAATCTTTTTGAGGATGTTTATTTTTTAAATCATCGGTGATTTCATCAGCAATTGTCGCAATGTATTGTGCATACTGTTTTCTTTTACCAATTTTTAAAAATGGAATAATGTACTTATTAGCCACATGTCCAAGTAATAACATACCCACTGAGCTGAGCATACCTAACCATGAGGCAGGTTGTGAAAATAGTGAATTCATGTAAAGCTCCTTTTTTTTACCAGCTTATTTGCCAGCTTGTTGTTTGAGGTATAGTTATGCGTTGACGCATAACTATACCGTCTTTTTTGGCAATTGTTATTTCATACAGTTGTCCTGATGGACTTAAAGAATCAGAAGGTATCAAATCTAAATAAAAATATCCAAGTGAATCTGAAACCGTGCTGACTTTGAAAGGCGAAACTATCAGCTCTCCTGAACGAGCGACTCCTCCGGGCAACGATGCTGTAATAGTTGCATGCGGTTCAGGGTTGCCGTTGATGTCATAGATATATGCATACGCTCGGCATAAGTTTGGTTGTGACGGCTGCCCCGGGTCAAATGTATATCCAAAAAGCAAATCTTCACCTGCACCGGTGACAACAATTGTATCAAAAGCATTAAAAATATAGCCTGAAGCATTGGCGGCAAGAAGATAATTCCCGGGGTCAAGATTAAATAGAAGTTCTCCATTTATATTTGAACGACCGGTTGCGATAAGAACTGTTTGGTCCAAATTTCTCATATATGCTGATACTGCCGGAACGGGAACATTGCTTGCCGAATCAATTACTGTTATTTTGTAAGCATAGATTCCGGCACCATTACTATTTAGAGAATCCAAGATGATATTAACTGAATCCTGTATATCGGTCAGTTCTGATGCATCGATATCATTACCACTCCCTGCTCCGCCTGCTTCTGCTTTGATACCGTTGCCTGTTCCGGTACTAATAGCATATAAGCCGTTCCCTCCTTGTGTTGATTCAAGATACATTCCATGCCCGCTTGATGATTGTGAACTGGCATAGATTGCTGACCCCTCGGGATTGCTGATAAATAATTGTTTTAACTCAAGTTGAAAATTTGACTCCCCGTCAACTAACGCCTCCAATGAGTCAGCTGCTTTAGAGTCATTTGAAACAGACAAAACATTAGCTTTAGCATTTACCGAATCGGCAGACGGGTCAAAAGTCGACCGACTTGAAATAAGTGTATCGAGATTATCTAAGCGAGTATTATAATCAGCACCGATATAAAGCTGAAATGTTCCGCTATGCACAGTTGTTAAACCTAATGAAATATCTTTCACCGATAACAACCATGAGTAGACACCGTTAGAAGGACTCGCACCGTCAATATCAGCAACAGCAACACCATACGAATAACAGGTGCCGATATTTGTTTGTGCCTGACTGACAATATTACTGTTATTTCCTAATACTGTTGTGCTGTATGCTACGGCACCCTCGGGATAAAATGTAATAATACCGATAGAATCGGCGGTATCAATGTCTGTCAAACTGCCGAGCGAATCTAATATAAAAAAGTTCATTGTTAAACTGTCAGAACCGGCACTACCTGAATTATTTACGACATTCGCCTTGTTCTTCGGTGTGATACAAATTAATAATAAAAGCAAAACCATAAGAAACTGTTTCATTCTTCTCTCCTTAAATTGCATATCTTTCTTCTGCGGTTTGAATTGGTACTACTACTGCCTCCAGATGCGGTATAAGAAATATAAACAGAATACTCACTGTTATTATTTATTGTGGCACCGTTTGCGAATGGGTCATTTGTAGGCGTAGGGAGATCGGAAGAGCGTCGTGTAGGGAAAGAGG
>CALCCW010000068.1:0-2718 GCA_937900185.1 uncultured candidate division Zixibacteria bacterium
GGAAAAATGTAAAAAAAAAAAGAAAAAAAAGAGTAGAAAGAAGAGTGGAGAGGAAAAAAAATAAATGAAAGGATAAAAGAGGTGAGGTATTTATTTTTTTTTTTCAAGCAGAAGACGGCATACGAGATATATCAGTGTGACTGGAGTTCAGACGTGTGCTCTTCCGATCTTAATCAAAAGAGGTATTAACATGAGATCATACACTATAGTTGAAAAATAAGCGAGCTTAATGTCAAATTTGTTTTCGGTAGAAAAGTAATAAAGAATCAAATGTGCTGTGTAAGTTCCAATAATTATATAAAAAAGAGTAACGTTTGATTCAATATACTCACTAAATAATAACACCCAAACAAGACTCAAAAATATCATAACCCTGGCTATGAGATAAATCTTATCTACTCGGGGTAAAAGTGTCTTATTTCTGTCTAAAAAGAGTTTCATTCTACATATATCCTACTACATATATCCTATCATAGGATATATCGGCTGAAAGACGAGTTTATTTATTGAAAGATAAGCAATTACGTAATTTTTAAGTCACTTTGAATTTTTTTAATTTCAAACATCTTTTTCACAGATAATTGGACAACCCCTATCGCCAAAACAAGCAACAGAAGATCAATGAAAACAAGAAAATAGTTATGAGTAGGAATATACGAGACAAATAATTTATAAACCAAAGAATACATTGTAGTTACAATCATGACTACAGCCGGAATAATAGTGAACCACATTGGCTTCTTGGCATTATGAAGCCAAACTGTAACAGCAATCAATGTTAGAGCTGCCAACATCTGGTTAGTAGATCCAAAAAGCGGCCAGATATGTTTATAGCTGTTTGTCCACGCAAGAAGCAACATCAAAACAACAGAAAGTCCCGAATTAAACCAAAAAGTACGCATAATCTTGGGTGGGTTTACAAACAAAGATTTCCACAACTCTTCAAATAAATACCTGTTTAAGCGTACTGCTGAGTCAAGTGTAGTAATGAGAAAGCCTTCGACTGTTAAAATTCCCATCACAGTACCAAATGCCAACGGTACGCCTATTGAGTTATGCAGTAAATGTCCCATTGACAGAGCAAAGGCTAAAATAGGATTTCCTTTACCTATTGCCGGCCATGTGATAGCCATATAATCGGAATATCTTAATGATGAGCCGATTGCAATAACGACAAGAATAGCCAATAACCCCTCAAGCAGCATCCCGCCATACCCTATTGTTTTTGCCTGCGATTCTTTGGCAAGTTGTTTTGATGATGTCCCTCCGGCAACTAATGCATGGAATCCGCTAATCGCTCCGCATGCGATAGTAATAAACAGAAAAGGCCATACCGGACCCATTTTCTGAGAGCCTACAGCAAGGTTGGCTACCGGTGCTGTTACTGTCAGCCCATTAAAACCTGCCACAACAACCCCGACTATCATTGCCGCCATACCACCATATAATATTTGTACATTAACAAAATCACGAGGCTGCAAAATGAGCCACACCGGTGCTTCGCATGCAAAAAGAGTGTATACCGATATGATTATCATCCAAATAGCAGGGTTTAGCGATAGAGGATATTGAAATCCGATAGCAATTGATATAAAACAAATCATTGCCGCCAATAGAAATGCAAGGGATGTTTTTATATTTTTTCGTGTAATTAAAAATCCTAATAATGGTGCCAGCATTGTGATAATTATAACCGATGTTGAGGCAATTCCGCCGACAATGCCCATCTGCTGTCCATTAACTACAGTAGTACGCAAGAGAGTTTGGGAACTGTCTAAGCCAAGTTTGTCAAGAGGATGAAGCGAAGTTAAAGAAATAGCAGTAAATGATAAAAATGCCGATGTGACCAAAACAATCATGATAATAGTAAAAATGATAAACATTTTGAAGCCGGTCTCACCCAAAGACTTTTTGGCAATTTCTGCCATTGAGGAGCCTCTTTCACGAATAGAGGCAAATAAAGCAACAAAATCATGTACTGCTCCAAAAAAGATTGCTCCGAAGACAATCCATAACCATGCCGGACCAACGCCATATAAAATACCAAGCGTAGGTCCCACAATCGGACCGGCACCCGCTATAGTGGAATAATGATGAGCAAACAACACCGAAGCTCTGGTAGGGATATAATCTTTGCCGTCGTTTATCTCAACAGCAGGAGTAGGACGAGAAGCATCTTCACCGATAGACTTAGCTATAAATCGTCCATAAAAACGATATGCAAGAAGAAAACATATTAAAGCTGTTAGAAAATACACTAAAACATTCATAACAATCTTTGTTTGTTTGACTTAATCTGTTTAGCATAAATAAGTTACCCTTTTGTATAAAAAAATACAACAAAATTTTTATTTGTTTTCTTCTGACTATCTCATTATTTATTGAGCAACCGAATCATCTTTATATCGTATAGTTTAAAGAGAAAAGGAAATAAAATGTATACGTATACTAAAAGATATAATGTTCTATTGTTTTATATATTTCTAATTTTTCTATTTAATTCAAATGTATCACAAGCAGCACAGTTTGAATCTGATGATAATATTCATATTTCAAATATTCATGTTATTGATGGTGATCTCTATACATGGGGGGAAAAAGTAACTATTGACGGGGAAATTAAAGGTGATTTGAACAGCGGATAAGATCGGAAGAGCGTCGTGTAGGGAAAGAGTGTAGATCTCGGTGGTCGCCGTATCATTAAAAAAAAAAAAACAA
>CALCCW010000069.1:0-3925 GCA_937900185.1 uncultured candidate division Zixibacteria bacterium
TTCTGTTGTGTTTTTTTTTTTTTTTAATGATACGGCGACCACCGAGATCTACACTCTTTCCCTACACGACGCTCTTCCGATCTAAGATAAACCGCTTGATCCTAACTGTGACTGCAAAGTTTGTAAAAGATACAGCCGTTCATATATCAGACATTTGTATAATCAAAAAGAGATTACAGGAATAATTCTTGCGACCTATCATTCGACATACTTTTATCAAAAGCTGATGCAAAACATTCGCAAGGCGATAGAATCTGATTGTTTTGATATGTTCCGCAAAGAGTTCTTGGAGTTGTATTCGACCAATGGACGGTAGGGGATAAGTAGTTGACAATATCTATTTTTATGTTATTATCTAAGGGTAACATAATTACTTGTTGTGTCAGGTCCTTATTCACTAAAAGTGAATTGAGACCTGACACTTCTTCTTCAGTTCACAATCCGCCAAGGCGGATCAGGAACTGACGAAACTTTTCAATATTCGGTTGTCTATTGAAGAAAATCGGTTTGATGAATTCCGTAAAGAGTTCTTGGGGTTGTACGGGACTAATGGACGGTAGGGGTGAGTTGTTGACTGAATTGTTTATTATATGTAATAGAATATAATTCTTATTTGGAGTGAATATGGAAGAGGAAGATATTTATTTTACTGAAGCTAGTTGTTCTTTTGGCGTAAATACTAATGAGTCGCCTATTGAAATTGTTACAGAAGAATTAGAGATCAAACCTGACAGAAGTTGGAATAAAGGTGATATGCATTACTCCAAAACAACTGGTAATACTAACCCATTACCATTCGGACTTTGGGTGATTGAAAAAGAGACTATTAGTAGTGATAAGTTTATTCTCTCAGAATTTGTTAAACACTTTCAAGACATTCTAAGTGATAAATTTGATGCGATTGAAAAGTTGAAAAATCATTATAAGTTTGATTGTTATTTTTATGTATTAATTCTTTCAGAATATGGAGCAGACGGATTTGACTTATCAGATTCTGAGTTGCAGTTTATTAGTAAGATTTCAAATAGATTCACCTGTAGATTTTGTGAAACTGATAGGGTTAGAAGAAAAGAATAATGTACTTGTTCGGGTTCGTGGGCGGCAGACGCCCTCGTCTGCCCCTTTCTGGATTCCCTTTTTCAAGTGAATGACAATTATAAAAACATGAGATTGCCACCGCAACAAGTTGACTCGTAATGACTGTTATATGTTGTGTCAGGTCCTTATTCACTAAAAGTGAATTGAGACCTGACACTTTCTCGTCCGTTCACAATCCGCCAAGGCGGATCAGGAACTGACGAAACTGCTGGCATATTTTCTACATACATTATGTTGTTTCGTTTTGTCTCCTGATATATGAGATTAGTGGGCGGCAGACGCCCTCGTCTGCCCCTTTCTGGGTTCCCTTTTTCAAGGGAATGACATTGAGGAATATTTTATCTACAAATCTTATGTTGTTTCGTTTTGTCTCCTGTTATATGAGATGAAATTTTATTTCAAGAAAAAGAGTATAAAAAGAAATAAGGCTATTTCAAAAAACGAACCCATTTTGCTGTAACCCATATTCGTCTATGAGATTACAGCGAAAAAGTTGTTTTTGAAATTGTGGATAACTTCTTTCATGAGTTGCTGATTGTTTCTGTTCTGGACTCTGTGTCAAGCGCGGAGAGGAGATTGTGGAGGTCTCTTAAGGTTTTACAAATGATAAAAATACCTGATGGTTCTCTCAAATATGTTTTTATGGAATAGGAGTGCCGTCCAATAAAATTTCTCAGAGTCACCCTGGGCGGAGTCGAAGGGGCAGAGTGTACTGACATTGACATTTTAAAGATGAGATTGCCACGTCGTTTTGCTCCTCGCAATGACAGAATAAAACAATTGTCACTTCAACCGAAATAAATAGCCGAGAGATAGTTTTACATAGTTGGCTCGGAACTTGATATTTTCCTCTGAAAATGAATCAACATCCGTTCTCCTTATGTATATAAACGATGGAGAGATTTCTGTCACTCCCACCTCAATTGAATATTTGTGTTTAAAACGCATACCTAACACAAAACGATATCCGAACGCATCACCAAACTTAATCTCTTGCGGTACACCTAAAACATTGTTGTTAAAATATGTCTTATCATTTAAATTAAATGTCCCTCGTCCATACACAACACCTACACCTAAGTATGCTGTCATTTTTTTTGTCCCCCGATAATACAAAACCTCAGATGATATTGACTGTCGATGAACTGACCCATTGGGATAGGTTCTTGTTGTTATCTCACCATAGGTATAGTCCAGCGAAGAACGAAAAATAAAAGGATGCGTAAGCAGATATTCAAATTTAAGAGTCAGTTCCGGTCCGGCTGAAATCATTCCACTTTGACTCATAACGCCGGTAGTTATATGGAGATTCATAGAACTCACCGTATCTTGAGCAGTCGGGTTTAAAGGATAAAGGGGAAGAGCTAAAAAAGCAGCACAAACAATAGGCAACAATTGAAATCTCCTTAGGTGTAAATGTCTATTATATAGACGGATATAAGACTCAAAAACTCAAAAAAAAAGATAATTTATTTTTGAAAAGAAAAACAGCACGAGGTACTTTTTTATAAGAAATAAAATAGAGAGCATGAATAAAACTGACCTTTTTTGGTTTTTTTGTAAGTTGTTGTTATTCAACGGAAAAAAGTTAGTAAATGGTAAATAAAAGCGGTTGACAAGGAACTTTAAACTACTATATTTACCGGATTGTTAAATGGTGACTGTGAATAAATTCACAATCCTATTATTGAAGAAAAAAATGAAAAAATAGTAGTATACATGGAGAGTCTCATGGCTGAAGTTTTCAAAAATTATATCAACGGAAAATGGGTAGAATCAAAATCTGGGAAAACATTTACTAATGTCAACCCTGCTAACTCTGATGATGTGTTGGGTGTTTTCCAAAAATCAAACGAAGATGATGTAAACGATGCTATTGCTGCTGCCGCAGAAGCATATAAATCATGGCGTTTAATTCCTGCACCAAAACGAGGAGAGATTTTATATCGTGTTGCCAACCGTCTGCTTGCCGACAAAGAACGTATCTCCCAAGAAATGACTCGCGAGATGGGTAAAGTTATTAAAGAAACACGCGGCGATACACAAGAAGCTATCGACATGACATACTACATGGCAGGTGAGGGCAGACGTTTATTGGGTATGACAACACCGTCTGAAATGGTATCTAAATTTAACATGACAATCCGTCAGCCTCTTGGTGTTTGTTCATTTATAACCCCGTGGAATTTTCCGATAGCGATTCCATCATGGAAAATGATGCCGGCTCTTATCTGCGGTAACACAATCGTAATTAAACCTGCTACCGATACACCTCTTTCAGTTGTGAACCTTATGAAAGCATGTGAAGCAGAAGGCGTTCCGGCAGGTGTTGTGAATATGGTTACCGGTACCGGCGGTACTGTTGGTACTCCTTTGATGAAGCATAAAGATGTAAAAGTTGTTTCGTTCACCGGTTCGACCGAAGTTGGTCGTATTGTTGCGGGTGCATGTGCTCCTAATTTTAAACATACCTGTTTGGAAATGGGTGGTAAAAATGTTCAGATGGTTATGGATGATGCCAAATTAGAATTAGCTGTTGACGGTGCTTTATGGGGTGCTTTTGGTACAACAGGGCAACGCTGTACAGCGACCTCTCGTTTGGTTGTTCATGAAAAAGTATACGATAAGTTCTTAGAGCTTCTTGTTGAAAGAGTTGCAAAATTAAAAGTCGGGAACGGTTTGGATGAATCTGTCGACATGGGACCATGCATTAACGAAGACCAAATGAACACAGTCTTAAAATATATTGACATTGCCAAAAAAGACGGCGGCAAGATCGGAAGAGCACACGTCTGAACTCCAGTCACACTGATATATCTCGTATGCC
>CALCCW010000070.1:0-5183 GCA_937900185.1 uncultured candidate division Zixibacteria bacterium
TTCAATTAGTTGGCATTGCAGGTCTTTTGCCATTCGATCGACAATGTGGTAGCTTTCGGGATGAACGGCAGATTTATCAAGAGGGTTGTCAGAGTCGGCAACGCGGAGGAATCCGGCGGCTTGTTCAAATGCTTTTGGTCCGAGTCGTTTTACTTTTTGCAATTCTTTTCTTGAAGAAAATGGTCCGTTTTCATTTCTATGCTCTATAATATTTTGAGCAAGCTGCGGTCCGAGACCTGATACATAGGTAAGCAGTTGTTTGCTGGCAGTATTCAACTCTACACCGACTGAGTTTACACAGCTGATAACGGTGTCATCAAGCCCTTGTTTTAAAGATGATTGGTCGACATCATGCTGATATTGTCCAACCCCGATAGATTTCGGGTCGATTTTGACAAGTTCGGCGAGCGGGTCCATGAGACGTCGTCCTATAGAAACAGAGCCTCGAACCGTCAGGTCATAGTCGGGGAATTCGTCACGGGCTATTTGAGACGCTGAATAAATTGATGCTCCCGATTCGTTTACCATTTCAACGGTGACAGCATCGCCGAGTTGTAAATTTTTGACAAATTGAACAGTCTCTCGTCCCGCTGTGCCATTGCCGATTGCGATGATTTCTGTTTTATATTTTTTGACCAGAGATTTGATAGTTTTTTCGGCATCATTCAGTTGTTTTTCAGAACCTGTCGGGAAAATAGTAGTGTTATGTAGAAGTTTTCCTTGTTTGTCGAGACAGACAACTTTACATCCTGTGCGGAATCCCGGGTCAATTGCGATTACAGCTTTTTGACCGAGTGGTGGAGACATTAACAGTTCTCGTAAGTTGTCGGCAAAGACACGAATAGCTTCGGTGTCGGCAGATTTTTTGGTTTCGGTTCTGATTTCAGTTTCCATAGAGGGGGTCAGGAGTCGTTTGTAGCTGTCATGTATGGCAGTTCGTACCTGTTCGGATGCTTGGTTGCTGTTGACAAGATATTCAGATTCTAAAATCTCTATTGCGGCTTCTTCGGGCGGTATGATGTGCATAGTAAGAATAGATTCCGCTTCACCTCGTCTGATAGCGTGCAGACGGTGGGGAGCAGTTTTGATAATAGGTTCGCTCCATTCAAAATAGTCTTTGTATTTTTCGCCTTCGGTTTCTTTGCCTGCGATGACTTTGGAAGTCAGGATTCCTTGTCGGGCAAAAAGGTTTCTAAGTTCAGAACGAATAAAAGTATCTTCTGAAACCCACTCGGCAATAATATCTCTGGCTCCCGCTAAAGCATCATCGGAGGTAAGGACTTCTTTTTCCTCTGAAATATATTTTTCCGCTTCCTTGAAAATATCACTATCGGGTTGTTCAAATAAATAGTTCGCTAATGGTTCCAGTCCTTTTTCTTTGGCGATAGTGGCTCGGGTACGACGTTTTGGTTTATAAGGAAGATAGATATCTTCAAGCTCGGACATCGTAAGAGCATTGTCGATTTGTTCTTTGAGTTCATCAGTAAGTAATTCTCGCTCTTCTAAGGATTTAAGAATCGCATCCCGTCTTTTGTCGAGTTCTCGCAATTGTATAACACGGTCACGAATTGCCATCACCTGCGTTTCATCAAGCGAGCCGGTTGCTTCTTTACGGTATCTTGAGATAAACGGCACAGTGGCATCATCATCTAAAAGAGCAATTGTAGCGGTTGCCTGAGCTTGTTTTATTTTTAGTTCATTAGCTATCGTTTTTGTGTAATCACGCTGCATGTTGTATCCTTTTTGTTAGATAAAGAATATACAAAAGGATTGAAAAGATTCAAGAGTTGAAATAATTAAATTATGATGCGGTATATGTATGTGATTATTATGTATTCCTCAGAAGCAAGTTCTGCTTAAAACGTTGTTGTATAATAAATTAGCTTTGGGTGTTTTTTAGTGAATATTGGTTCAATACAAAAAAATTGAGACGAAAAGGAGTTTTTTGGGTACAAGTATTTGAAAGGTGTCGATAGTATAATATGTTAAATGCTGAAAATAAAAGATTACTCTTAGATTCGTTGTTCACTGTCAGTTCTGAAAAAGTGCAGGACAGTTTGTCTGTTTTGTATGCTGCTCCTCTTTTGACAGATAATCAGCACATTAATTATATCCAGAATAAATATGCTCAAATGATTGTTGCTGATGATACAGGCAGTAATAATATCTTAAGTTATAGCTCCTTGGAAAAAAAAGAATTTG
This sequence comes from uncultured candidate division Zixibacteria bacterium, assembly GCA_937900185.1. Classification (GTDB taxonomy): domain Bacteria; phylum Zixibacteria; class MSB-5A5; order GN15; family FEB-12; genus QQUK01. The sequence goes on from CALCCW010000070.1 coordinate 2,203, forward strand.
GAGTATCGAAAGTTTCTGCATTCATAAAAGAGATTTATTTGTTTGGACAGTTTTTATATCAGTTACGTTCAGAAATTAAATCTTATACAATTTTGCATCTCTTTGTGTTTACATCAGTCTCTTTCATGTTTCAAATAATACCATTGATAATTTTAGGTAAATTCTATAGAAAAAATGTAATAATAGAATTTTTTGATTTTCAAAATTATTATCTTCCTGAAGAGGGAGGTACAGTTGTTCGTTATTTTTTAAAAATTGCCGATGCTGTGATTGTTCCCTCGGATAGTCAGAGCAGAACTCTCAGACAAAAGAAAATCCAGGCGGTTACATTTCAAAAGCAGATTCAAATTGAAAGCATAACTCCTCGGGTTATTGAAGGAGTCCAGCCTAAGATATTGGTTTCTGCATATTTTGAGGATGTCTTTAATATCAATAGTTTGTTAAAGGCATTTATGTTGGTAAAGCAGAAATATCCCCGTGCTGAGCTTTTTGTAGCCGGAGTCGGTTCACAGCAAGATAGTATGAAGAATATTGTATTATCTAAATCACTCTCTGGTGTATATTTTAAAAGCAAAGAAGAGACAGAACAGTTATATAATGAAGCGGATATTTTTGTGCATAGTTATCACATTGAATATTTTGCTCATGAGATTTTACGGGCAATGGCGTATGGGCTTCCGGTTATTGCCAGTCCGATTGGGATGGTGAATAAATTGATACAAAAAGAAAATATTCTGATGTACCAATTTAATGATTTCTCAACATTGGCAGATCATATTCTTCTTTTGATTGAAAATAATGCCATAACTCGGAAGCTTTCAGTAAAAGGTGCAAAATTTGTCAGGGGATATTCAACTCAAAATAATTCAGAAGACCCAGTTACATTCTATCGGAATTTTCCATAATTCTTTTTTTTTAGTTTCTTTCTTATTCCCAATTAAATTATATTATACTGATTACAGCACTTTATAAAAAATGCATACAAAGGAATCATTGATGACAGATGAGTCAAAATATTTATTGGCAATTATAATGCCGGTTCGCAATGAAGAGAAATTTTTAGGTCAAACTCTTGACCAAATATATTTGCAAGATTTTCCGATGGATAAAATTGAGATTGTTATTGCCGACGGGTTTTCATCTGATAAAACCAGAGCTATTGCTGAATCTTTTAAAGGAAGATTTGGATCTTTAAAAGTCTTAGATAATCCCGGTAAGATACCTTCATCAGGACGAAATGTCGGAGTGAAAAATTCAACAGCACCCTATGTGTTGGTATTAGATGGGCATACATTTATCCCAAGTAAAAATTTTCTTACTGATATTATTGAAATATTTGAATCAACAAATGTAGACTGTTTATGTCGTCCACAACCTTTATTTCCTCCTGATATAAATGAATTTGAAAAATCCGTAGCTTTTTGTCGTGGGTCGGTTTTGGGGCATAATCCGGGGTCTGAAATTTTTGCTGAATTTGACGGAGAGGTAGACCCGACATCATCGGGTGCAATGTACCGCCGGTCTGTTTTTGATAAAATCGGATATTTTGATGAGAGGTTTGATGCATGTGAAGATGTTGATTTTAATCACCGTGTAAAAATAGCCGGGTTAAAAGCATATATTTCTCAAAAATTAACAGTTCTCTATTATCCTCGTTCAACAATTCAGGGGCTGTGGAAGCAGATGAATCGGTATGGTATGGGACGGTTCAAGTTTGCCCAAAAACATAATATATTTTCTCCGGTGCAATGGTTTGCCGGGTTTGCAGTGCTTGTGTTTGCGGCAGCATTGATTTTATCGTTTGTATCCACATCGGTGTATGAAGTATTTCGTACCGTTACTGCGTTTTATCTTTTGATAGTCTTAGCCTTTTCTGCAGTGCTTGCTGTCAAAGAAAAACATCTTGGCTGTTTGTTATATGGGATATTGATTTTTCCGACAATTCATTTTGGTTTAGGGTTTGGATTTCTTAAAGTGATGTTTACTTCTTTTAAGCATAAAGGAAATAAAGAGATGGAACACGAATGGTAAAACGTTTAGGGAAATACAGTTATTCGGCATTGGAGACTTTTGAAAGTTGTCCGAAAAAATTTCAATTTAAATATATTGACAGCATAAAACGAGAGAAAAAGGGTAACGCTCCGGCTATTATGGGCGGCATAGTGCATCGTGTGCTTGAAAAGGCATATAAATTAGGTGCCGATGGTATACTGTATCCTAAAGAGGATATGATTCGATTTTATAAGGATGAATGGAATAAGATAGTTATTGATTTTATCGAGGTTACATCAGAGTTTCATACTGTTGACGATTATATTAGAATCGGAGAAGATATTTTAGTCGAGTATTATGAAAAGTTTAAACCGTTTAATCAATCAAAATTACTGGGAACAGAGATAATTCTCTTATTTACATTACCAAACTCGGATTTTCAATTTAACTGCCGTATAGATAGGTTGTCAAAACGTGCCGATGGTGTTATCGAAATTGTCGATTATAAAACAGGGACATTTTTAGCTAAACCAATTGATAAAAATTATTATTTTCAAATGGGGTTGTATCTTTTAGCAGTACGAGCCAATTACCCTAATTTTAAAGAGATTGAACTGGTACAGTATTTCCTTCGTCATGGAGAAGAGGTAAGATACCGGATGCGGGATGATGAAGAAGAAAATTTAGTTGAACAGTTACGAATTGCGGTTTTGGAGACTTTACATGCTGCTGATGTTAATAGTTTTCTCCCAAAAGAAAGTTCCTTTTGCAGGTTTTGTAACTATGTTGATATATGTCCGGCAAAGATTCATAATTTAATGCTGGAGGATGAAGAGAAGTCTTCAACCGGAAAAATTTCTGCTGAAAAATTAAAAGAGTTAGCGAATCAATATATTGAAAAGAATAAAGAAAGCAAAGCACTCAAGGAAGATGTTGAAGGATTAAAAGTTCAGTTAATAGAGATTTCAAAACAGTATGGTATTTCTATA
>CALCCW010000071.1:0-2014 GCA_937900185.1 uncultured candidate division Zixibacteria bacterium
AATACGGAAAATGTCCATGGCCGGTTTATTCTCGGCCAGAATAAGGTGGCAGAGATCACAGTTGTTGGGGATGGTCTTACCCGTCGCTGTTTTGAATTTTCCACTGTGGCAACGAAAGCAACCACTGAGATCGGAAGAGCGTCGTGTAGGGAAAGAGTGTAGATCTCGGTGGTCGCCGTATCATTAAAAAAAAAATAACAAAAGATATAAGCAATGAATTCACATTATCCTTTCCAATTAGCGGTACGGTTGATAAACCGGAATATAATATAGACTTTTCGTCGGTTCTCAAAAACACTGCACAAGGTTTATTGGATAAAATTTTAAAATAAATTTTATTAATTTAAGTGACAAGCAGCCCGCTAAATATTATCATTTAATTCCATGATATGGTTAACCGAACAATTTTCAATACTCTCAAAAATATTTTACTATCTCATTCAGGTAGTGCATATGACTATACTTATCTCAGTCTGTGCCTATATTGTTGCACTTATTCTTGGGCTTATATTTGGACTCGGGAAATTGTCTCAAAACAAAATTATGAAAACAGTTTCCGGGGCATATATAAATATTTTCCGAGGCGTTCCATTATTAGTTCTTATCTTTTTCTTTTATTTCGGACTTGGTAAAATTATAAATTTAGACCGTTTTGTTGCAGGAGTGTTAGCTATCGGTATTTGTTATGGAGCATATATGGCGGAGATTCTTCGCTCCGGTATTTTAGCAATTGATTACGGACAACATGAAGCAGCGATGTCTCTTGGGATGACCAAATGGCAAACAATGCGGCATATTATCCTTCCGCAGTCATTTCGTATAGTTGTTCCACCGGCAGCCAATGAATTTATCGCCTGTCTGAAAGATTCGTCACTGGTTATGATTATTGGGCTGAGAGAAATTACCCAAGCAGGGAAAGAGTATGCCAATCAGAATTTCTTGGATTTTCAAACATGGCTTGTTGTTGGACTTATTTATTTAGCTATGACAATTACACTGTCACATGTTGTTAATATTATAGAAAAGAAAATTGCCGTTCATGGGTATGGAGTGAGAAAAGATGATAATTGATATAAAAAATATCACCTGTCGTTTTGGTAATGTGCAGGCACTCAAGGATATCTCTCTTTCTGTGGATGCCGGTGAGGTTGTAGTCATATTGGGTCCATCCGGTTCAGGCAAATCGACTCTTCTGCGATGTCTAAATGCACTTGAAAAAATTCAGTCCGGTGAAATAAATATTGATGGGTTATTAATTGATACAGACCATCATCAAATTCATGATATACGTTTGGAAGTAGGTATGGTTTTTCAGCATTTTAATCTTTTTCCGCATCTGTCTGTTCTTGATAATGTAAGTATCGCTCAAAAAATTGTCAGAAAACGGTCTTTAGAAGAAGCTCATAAAATTTCAAGAGAGTTACTCGATAAAGTAGGTATGGGTGACAAATTAGATGTTTTCCCGGGGCAGTTGTCCGGCGGACAGAAACAGAGGGTTGCTATTTCTCGTGCCTTGGCTATGAATCCTAAAATAATGCTATTTGATGAAGTCACATCTGCTTTAGATCCTGAAATGATAGGCGAAGTGCTTGATGTTATGAAACAGTTGGCTGCAGAGGGTATGACTATGCTTGTGGTAACTCATGAAATAGGTTTTGCAAAAGAAGTTGCCGATCGTATAATATTTTTAGATGAAGGGAAGATTGTTGAGGAGAATAATCCGCAAGATTTCTTTATTTCTCCAAAAACAAAACGGGCTGAAGAATTTTTGGCGAAAGTTTTATAGTATGCGGATTTTTTGTGTTATCCTTAGATCGGAAGAGCGTCGTGTAGGGAAAGAGTGTAGATCTCGGTGGTCGCCGTATCATTAAAAAAAAAAACAAGAAAAAAGAAAACAAAAACAAAAACAAATCGTCTATTCAGTTCTTACCGTGCGCCACTCATAGTTGCTCGCTGCCCATCTAGTCTGCTCCATTCTCTGCCCCATCCCGCCCTCGTTCACGCATCCTACACC
>CALCCW010000072.1:0-5506 GCA_937900185.1 uncultured candidate division Zixibacteria bacterium
GAGTGAGATGTTGTGTGGCTGTGCGTATACATACAATGAGGTTTTCGATTGAAATGACTGTTGTCATATTTTTTTTTTTTTTTTAATGATACGGCGACCACCGAGATCTACACTCTTTCCCTACACGAGCTCTTCCGATCTCCGAATACAACTCTCAGACCAAAACTTGAGATCTACACTCATACAGTTATTCCACCAACGCAGGAAGAACACAACTTTTATACTTTGAAATTAGATTATGATGATATTCTCTCTGATTCTGATGGTGTATCAGTAACACGAAATGTCTTAACATCTGCTACAGCAACACCTCTTAAATCTACAACAGAGTTTGATGCCTTTGGTCGTGCCGTGAAATCTGTTGCCTATGTAAACCAAGATTCTACTACTTTTACAACAACTTCTTATGATTTTGCTGACAGACCTGTTCTATCTAAAGATCAACTGTTAAATGAAACTTCCGTGGAATATGATATATATGACAGAGAAGTTAAGACTACAAATCCAGATTCTTCAAATGTGCGAACATCCCGTTTTGGTACGACTGCAACTGCTTTAGGATTAAATACATATTTCACTTTACCTCATAACGGTATATTTGGTACTAAGTATATTGATGAAAACAGTCAAGTTGTTTATGAATACTCTGATATCTTGGGGCATCTGCGCCTGAAAATTACTTATCATGGTGTTGATAGCCTAAAAACCTATTTTGATTATGATTATTGGGGTAATCTGATGACTGTTGTCAAACCCAAAGGTGATTCAGTAAATTATCGTTACAACTCCCTTGGACAGTTAATCAAGGAGTGGGCAGCTGATTATGACACAATTTATTATCAATACGATAAGAATGGAAATCTCACAGAAAAAAGGGATGGAAATATAAAATCTCTTGATCAAATTGGATATTCTTTTTGGAATCATCTTGAATATGATGCTTTAAACAGAGTAGAAAAAAAAGGAGTTATTGGTTTTAGTTCTACTGATACCACTACTCCAACTTTTAATAATTATTTCTTCTATGATCAATTTACATCTGAAAACTCACAAGGTCGATTATCAATAAACTATACCAATGAATATGATTATGGCGAAAAGTACAACTATGATGCTCGTGGAAGAATCGCATCACAAAGCAATATCTTTGATTCAGAGATTGATTCAACCTTCAATGACTCAATATATATAGAACGAGCCCAACAACTTGGTGGTGATACTACTGGTTTTGTGATCAACAGAGACTGTACTCTCTCTTACCACCTTGAGCGAAAATGGGTATATGATTCCGACAGCACACGTATACGAATCTTTCATAATGGTATACTAATTGATTCACTCTACAGAGATGATGGACTGACTGATGGTTCGAAAGACGGCTCAATAGCTGTCAGCAGGGGAGATTATATTCAATTATCGGTATATATCCCAGGCTCAGATACATTTTCTGCTTATCTGTGGGCTTATGCGACGTTCCAAAAATATCTTTCTCCTCAAGCTGTTTTAAAAGAACAGGATATCTTCGGCAGAACCAGAGATATTGCATATACGTATGATAATGCCGACCAGTTAACCTCTATCACCTACCCTAATGGTATGATTGTCACCTATTACTATGATGATATGGGGCGATTATCATCTATTGGGGATGAAACTGATTCTGCTAAATACGCTCAGTATTCTTACACCGATCGTTCTGAAGTTGCCACTATGGTTCTGGGTGATACTGTTCAGATTGTTGATTATTTGTATAATGCTCGTGGATGGTTAACTTCGATAAATGGAGGTGTTTCTGATAACTTTACACGAATGTTTGGTGAAAATCTTTACTACTATGGTACTGGTGGGATAAATCCCCCATACTTTGAAGCTCAACAAAATGGTAATATTGCCGGACAGAAAATTTCTATAAATGCCGATGATTCGGTGTTTTATATATATAATTATGACGGTATTGATAGACTGACAAATACACGTGATAACAATACCTCTATTAGTGATTTTCTTTATCCTAAAGAAGAATTTTCCTATGATAAAAACGGTAATAGACAAACCTACACCTTAGACGGCACTGTATCATACAGTTATGATTATCAATCAAACAACAATCAGCTTCTTTCAATAGATTCGGCTTCATTGCCAAAAACAGCTTACACCTATGATGACAACGGTAATCTGTTAGCCGATAGTTCTAAAAATGCTCAGTTTGATTATGATATCTATAATCAACTTCGAATGGTTATATTCCCATCGGGTATTGGTGATGATTCGCTTATCTTTGGTTACAGTACTGATGGTCAACGGATTTCCAAGCGGTATATACATCATTATACTTCAACAAGTTGTGGTGGTGCTATAGAGAGTTTTAATAGCACAAATAGCGAATTGATCGGGGTGCAAGCCGAATCATTTAGCAGTGGTGGCGGAATTATTATTCCTCCACCGTTAGAAATTTGTACTCTTCGCACTGAAACTATTACCAAATATGTGCGGTCGAAGATGAACAATCAAGTTTTGGCTGAATATAACGGCTATGAGGGTACAGGTCTGTTACGGAACTATATTTACGCGGGTGATAAACGTATTGCAATGGTTGACTTTGATGGTAATATCTTTTATTATTTAAATGACCATCTTGGGTCGTCGAGAGTAATTGTAAAATCTGATGGAACGATTCAGGATAGATATAATCGCTACTTGGCATTTGGTGGTGATGACGGTTCTTCGACAACTTTAAACAACTCCTACAAATATACCGGAAAACCATTTGACGATGAACACGGCTTCGACTTGTTCTACTACGGTGCCAGATACTACGACCCATTTACAGGTCGGTTTGCTGCGGTGGATCCTAGGAAAGATTTATATCCAGGTCAAAGCCCTTATCATTACACTGCAAATAACCCGATTAAGAATGTTGATCCAAACGGGAACGCTGTTCAATTTGCAGGAGGTGCTGCTGCAGTATATGCTTTAGGAGGTGCTTTATTAGCTACAGCAACGTTTATGATTACTTCTGATAATGATGTAAGTTTAGGTGATGCTGTAAATTACTTTAAAATAGATCTTAGTTTGAAACTTGATGTGGTAAAAATTGTTGGTACAGTAGTTTTGATGGGAAGTAATAGAACACCTAATTATCCTGGTGCAATAGGTCCTGATAAGCCAGGAGATATTAAACCTAGTTCAGCAGGTCAAGAATTAAGTAAACTTGCAGAACCATTAACTAATACAACAGGTACCAGTCCCGGTAGCCCTCAATGGGATCCAACTATTATTATTGCTTGGACATTAATTGTGGCAGGCATAGTAAAAGGAGTTGTCAATATAAACTCAAATACTCAAATTGGAGAGAATCCAAATAATAAAGATAAAAATAAAAATAAAAATAAAAAGAAAAGGAAAAGGAAAAGAAGATTGAGTCCAGCTGGAGGAAATCGGTATAGATCCTATTTTGGAATACATAACCAAGATTAGATAATCTATTTATTCTACCTATATTGTTTTAAATATTTGTGATTGATAATAATTTAATATGGGAAGTATTTAATTGACAAATTGTCTCAAGCATAATAAAGATGAGATTAATAGTCTCTTTAAACAAGCACAAGAATTATTTGATTCTGAATCCTATGAAAAGAGTAAAGTAATTTTATTGCATCTTATTGAATGTCATATATGTGAAATTAAAAAAGAGGAAGTTTATTTTTATTTAGGTGGTTGTTTAGTTTTTCAAGAGAAGTTTGAAGATGGATTGAAATATTTAATTGATGCAGAAAGAGAATTAGATGATGAAAAAAATAAATTATTGTTTTTAGAAATCATGGATTTTATGGGTTATTGCTATAAATCTATGAAAGATTATGATAATGCAATTGATTCATTTAAAAAAGGTGAAAAATATCTAATTTTATGGGAAGGTGATAAATATTATCGTAGAATATATTTTTTACTAGCCAAAACAAATTGTATTTTTTATTTACATGAATACTCTAATGCTTTGAGAGAGTATAAAAAGATTGAATTATTATTACCTTATTTACTAGCGGATGAATTTGATAAAAATTCCTCAATAGTTTACCTTCACATTGCTGAAACTATAATGTTTCTTGATAATTTAAAAGTTTCAGAAGAATATATGAATAAAATAAACATAAATCATTTGGATTATTCATATAAGCATAGTTTTTTCCGATTACAAATAACTTTAAAGTCTTTGCAAAAAAAATACCAAGAAGTGATTCAAGAATTCTTATTATATGAAGAATTTGGAATATCTGAATATAATAAAGCAATAGTATATGACTGGGTTGGGTCAGCATATTATTTTTTGAAAAATATAAAAGAAGCAAAAATATATTTAAAAAAATCTTTATTACATGAAGATAAAACTAAATGGGCTCATAAAAATGCTAGAGAGTTACTGTCAAAATATTGTTTTAGTGAAAAAAAATATGCTTTATTACTATGGTGTCATCATTGTTTCATCCTAATAGGGTTATTTTTACTTTATCTATCTCAAAGAGATGCATTATACAATATAGAACTGAGTGTTTTAGAATTAAATTATCCAATTAAAGATTTATTTAAGATTTTTTGGTTAATTCCAGTCATAGTTTCTGTATCAATATCTATATATTTGAAACAATGGAAGTATGTCGGTATAATATGGTATAATAAAAAACAATTGAAAGATAAGATATCGTTTTATTCTATATATATCATATTTTTCATGGTTATATCTACACTTGAATTTTTTATTTATTTAAAATAATATACTGGTTAGTGTATGTTGATAAAACAAATTCAATTATAACTTGCTTATAAGGAAGAATAATCATTGCTGAAACTACCAAGAACGGTCCAAAGGACAGAGTTGAAATCCTTTTTCCATATATCAAATAATATACAGTCACAAATATCAACGCTAACGCAGATGAGATAAATAATGCTATAATTATTCTATCCCATCCAATAAAAACCCCAAGCATTGCAGCAAGTTTTATATCTCCACCACCAAGAGCAGGTTTTTGGAATATTTTTGAAGCAATCACAGAGATAGTCATAAACAGAATAAACCCAGCAAACAATCCGAGTAACGCCTCCCACACATTCAACTGTTCAAATAGAAGAGAAATCGTTATTCCAATTATAATATAAAGATAGGTGATTTTATCAGGGATAATTTGATATTTAAAATCTGTGATTGATATGACAAACAGATAAAACAGTAGTAAAATATTAACGATAAAATTGTTGTTATCCCATCAACGGTATAAAAGAAAATTGAAGAAATTACAAAGAGTAAATCTAATAGCAAATAAGCATTATGAAATGTAATTTCTTTTTGTAAGTCTCTGAGGAAGTATTGAACGGTTAAGAAAATCACTCTTTTACCGTGCTATGGCATCATCCATAATGACTTTTAGCTGACCTGTTTCATCAATCATCCATTGGTCAATAGCAGGGTCATCATCAAGTCGTTCGGCTGTAGCGGTACATCTGA
>CALCCW010000073.1:0-3967 GCA_937900185.1 uncultured candidate division Zixibacteria bacterium
TCCCTACACGACGCTCTTCCGATCTAATAGTTGCTGAGATGTTTACAACCTCTCCAACTGATGCTGTGGTAACAGCATTTATAGTAGAGTTGCCTGAATAAGCAAAACCGGTTGTCAAATTAATAGGATAACTTACAGATGCAGTACCTGACCAAAATTGAACTATATCTGTTGCACCAATACCGTCATCGTTACCACCCGGAGTTGAATTATCAATTTTTAAAGTTTTGGATGTAATTTTAACACGGTCACTTGATGAGATACAGCCATCATCAAAAGTTCCACCTGAAACTGAAACATAGTTAGCGTCAGCTTCAAACGTAACACCACCATCAACAGGATTTCTATTTACATCTAAGCCAACAACAGTAACAGTTACTTTTTCGGTACCATCTGCTTGCATTGATGTAGGCATTGTGAAAGCATACATACTATCGGTATAAGAAGAATTTATAAAGAAAGTTGTATCGGCAACAGTTCCGCCTGATGTTTCAGCAATCACTAAAACAACACCATCGGCTGTTGCAACATTGTTTCCTGAGAACCATTTAGTACCTACGATACCTTCTAAATCAGTAGTGCTTGCTTCATGAGACTTCATTGTTCCTTCGTCAGTCGTAAAATAAACTGCTGTTCCATTGGTAACAGGGTTTAAGTAAATATCAGAGACAACAGCAGTAATGCCATTTTCTTCAGCAACCGTGAACCAGTACGGCACATTACAGTCTTCGGCACCGATGACAATATAAGCCGGAGGACCTGCTGACACCATAACTTGAGTTGCATTTGAAAGTACAGTGTCGGCATAGGCACGAATTCTTATAGAACCGGAAACAGTTCCTGAAGAAATCGGTGCAGAGGCAACACCTTGACTATTTGTCACCGCAACATACGGACCTGCACCGGTATTACCGAGATGTTCGCCGCCACCGGGACCGTCTGTAATAATAAAGTTTATTGTTAACCCTTCCGGTACAGGATTACCGAATTCATCATATCCGGTAGCATGAATTGTGGCTGTTTCTATTCCGCCGGTTTGTTTTACTGCTAAATTGAGTGAGTCAGAATCTAAGAAAATAGAACCAATAGATGCATTTGGAGTTAATTGAATCGGTAGTTCGACATTTCCAACAATGCCGTTATCATTTACCGTGGCTTTTACATATACGGTCGAAGCATCATTACCGGAGACATAATTAACAGTAACCGCACCAGCACCACCTGTAATATAAGCTGAGGACTGTATAATTCCAACCGCATCCCAAGAACCATTTGAATTCGCATCAAAGACTAATGAATCAATCCCTACTGACCAGTATCCGTTTTCATCAACATCAACGAATTTTTCACCGGCAACAAGGGTTACCAATGTTGAGTCAGGAGCAGGTTGTCCGTTTGCATCACGTACATTAACAGTAATTAGTGATGTGTCGGCACCATTTGCCAACAACAATGTTTGTGAGACATTCATATCGACATTACCTGAACCTGTTTGAGCAACGTCTGTAATCGTCATTGCAGTAGCTCCGGTAGTAATATTATCATCAAGAACGCATGATACAGTTGCATCGCCTGTTGTCGTAGCTGTAAAAACAGAAGCTGCCGCACCATTGGCATCAGTTGTATCAACAGCCGGTGTAAAATATCCGGCATTTGCAGGACTTACGGTAAAAGTAACAACTTGGTTTGCCACACCCGAACTGTTTGCAACAACTGTTGCTTCGACAACTGAAGTTGAACCTGATTCAATTGATGACGGAGATGCCGAGACAGTAACAGAAGTTCCATCCGGGACACTTTCGTCTAAAACCGATTTTGAACTACACCCTATAAATGAAACAAGAGCGATTACTGCAATCATAGTTAATATAATTAACCCGATTGAATTCTTTTGACGTGTCATGATTACTCCTAAATTTTATAAATTTCTTCTTGATTTCTTATTTGTATAAAAAACCCCCTCTTGCTCAAAGAGAGGGTTCATTCAGCAAATTAAATATATTAGTTACCCTTCGGAATTAACCGCTAAGGTATTATCAACGATTGTTGGTGTTACAAAAATAACGAGATCGCGACTTTCAATTCTCTTGTTGGTATATTTAAAAATTCTACCAATCAACGGAATATCTTTTAAAATTGGAATTCCAACTTCAGTGATAACTTCATCTTCTGTTGTTAAACCACCTATTACAGCAGTTTGTCCATTTGAGACAATTACTGTTGTTCTAGCATTACTTGTATTGATAATTACACCATTCGGGTCAAATTGATATGTCGAACGTTCAGGAGCAAGTTCCATAAGAATCTGGTTTTCGGCTGTAATATGAGGAGTTACTGTTAAAATTGTACCTACTTCTTCAAACTTAATCACCAAGTTGCCGGAAGCATCAAATTGTTTAACAGGAATTTTCTGACCCATTTGAATTTTTGCTTCTTTATTGTCTATAGTAGTAATTTCAGGATGAGCTATAATACGCCCTTTGTCATCTTTTACAATTGCCTGAATGATAGCATCAACATCCCAACCATGCTGTAGTGCCTTTACTGTATATTGACCGGCATAATCGGTATTCCGTAGAGCATTTACTGAAGCAGACTGCGGGTATGAACGACCTGATTCAGATGTGTATGTACCATTGACCGACCAATTAATACCTAACTCTTCAAGTCCTTTACTTGAAATTTCAAGCAAACGGGTTGAGATCCTTATCTGAGCAGCAGGTTTGTCCAACTCTTCAATAAAACTTAAAACTGCCGGCATATTAGAGGGAACTTCCTGAATGATAATGGAATTAGAACGGGAGTCAGATGATGCTTTACCTCTGTCTGTCATAAGTGACTTTACAGCTAAAACAATGTCATCAGAAGTTGAATTTGCAATTTTAACAATTTTAGTATCTAAAGCTGCTAATTCTCGTTTTTCTTTACTGTGTTTTTCACCCTCAGTTATTTCTTTGCGATACTGTTCTGCCGGTAAGACTCTGATATACCCGTCTTCTTCATCAACAACAGCTAAGCCATACGTTCTACCGATAATATCCATAGCAGTACGCCAGTGAACATCTTTGAGTTTAATTGTTACATTTCCTTTTACTTCAGGAGATACAACAACATTTACTTTTCCATAATCAGAGAGAAAAGTCAGGACAGAATTTATATCTGCCGATTGAAACTGCAGGTTCTTAATTGGAGCCTGCGGATCTTTTTCACTATCAGCTGCTAATACAACAGAAAACAATGTTGCTGCTGTAAGCAATATAGTAAAAAATAATTTGCTGAATGTACTCAATTTCATTATAAAATCCTGCCTTTCGTTAGCTTTCTAAATTTAGTGCTACCGTACGGCTCCAACCGTACTCAAAAATTTGGAAATACACTTTATCTGAATTTACCCGTAATACATATCCTTTGCGAACCTTATCACCGGTTTTCAGGATATAGCCATAACCGTCATTATCTTCAAACAATGCTCTGTTTTCACTTTTCTGGTCTGCTTGAATAATACCAACTAATTTTAAACCTTCAACATTCGGAATCTTCTTTTCAACCGGATTATTGTAAGTTTTCGATTCGTCAATAAGAGTTGCAAACGGATCACGGTATGATTTTGACTTATACTTTATGACTAAACGTTTCGGAAATTGAGCAACCATAGTTCCTTTGACTTTATTCGACACAGGGTTACGACGGAAACGTGAAGTAGATTTTTTCTTTTTATCAGCTTCTATTTTGGCAAGTTGTTTTGCTTTCTTATCGGCTTCGATTTTGGCAAGTTGTTTTGCTTTCTTATCGGCTTCGATTTTAGCAAGTTGTTTTGCTTTCTTATCGGCTTCGATTTTAGCAAGTTGTTTTGCTTTTTTATCGGCTTCTATTTTGGCAAGTTGTTTTGCTTTTTTATCGGCTTCTATTTTGGCAAGTTGTTTTGCTTTTTTATCGGCTTCTATTTTGGCAAGTTGTTTTGCTTTTT
>CALCCW010000074.1:0-12177 GCA_937900185.1 uncultured candidate division Zixibacteria bacterium
AAGAAGAAGATTTTTTAATTTACTTTTTTTATTTATTATTATTTTTTTTTTTCAAGCAGAAGACGGCATACGAGATATATCAGTGTGACTGGAGTTCAGACGTGTGCTCTTCCGATCTACAAAAACCGGCTTGTAAAACGAAAACATCTCTTTTAAAAACTCATCAGGGTCAGCGTCAATCTCTTGAACAGCTTTTCCTTTTTTAAGAATAACTTTTTCTTTGAACCCTTCAACAATCAAAAATGGGTCAAACCCTACAAACGAATAGCGGGCTAATTTTTCGCCGCCCTCAATTGATTCCAGCAAAAAGGAATCCTTCTTCTTTAAGGCAAGTTTCATAAAGGCACCGACAGGAGTGTCCAAATCGGCAGATATTTTTTTAAACAATGGAAGAACATTCCCTTTGCTGTTCAACTTTTTAATCTCGGCAAATGAAAACATTATAACTCATACTCTCCAAAAACAACTTTTTGTACTTCACCAGTAAGTTCAATAATATCTGTTTTGATATTCCAAAAGATATAAAGCGACCCATTGGAAAACTGTACTTCACAATTTCTATCGGCAATTCCCATAGTTACCGCAGCAGCAACTGCCGCAGCAGCTCCGGTACCGGATGATCCGGTAGCACCGGCACCTCGTTCCCAGTCAGCAACCAATAGCTTTTTTCTACTGACAGGTTTCACAAATTCAACATTTGTCCGTTCAGGAAATGCTTTATGAAACTCAATTGCTGCTCCTAATGTTTCCCAATCAAAATCAAAACTATCAACAAACAATACGGTATGAGGATTTCCTACAGATAGACAGGTCACCGGAAAATTAAGTCCGTTAATTTTTAAAGGTGCATTAATCATATATTTCTGTTTTGATTTCACCGGTACTTCTTTTGTGAGAAAATTTGGTGAACCTAATTCAGCTTTCAGTAAAACACCGTTTTTTATTTTTTTCTGAACAGTTACTAAATCAAGTCCATAACCGGTATCAAACAGAAATTTCTTTTTTCGTTTATCCCGTAAATATAAATGCATTCCCGCTATACGGAGTCCATTACCGGATTTTTCAGCAAAACTTCCGTCACTGTTTACAATTGTAAATTTCTTATCAGCTTTTTTTGAGTCTGTCAGATATAAAATACCGTCAGCACCTACCCCCGAACGACGGTCACAAATAGATTGTGCTAACTTTGAAAGTAATACTTTTGTTAATTTTGTTTTTGATTCTACTATCAAAAAATCATTTAACAGAGCATGGTATTTCGTAAATATTATTTTTCTCATTATATCATATAAACAGATAAAGCATAATAAATCAATAAAAAAGCCCACCGAAGCGGGCTTTATATAATATTATTTATCAAAATGACTTAGATATTCTCTTTAAACAGAATCCCAAGCCTTTTGATTCCATCTTCAATCTTGTCAGGTGACGCATTACAATAGTTCAACCGAAGTGTATTTTCACCTTCACCATTCGGGAAAAATGGTTGACCATACACATAGGCAACTTTTAAATCAATCGCTTTCGGAAGAAGTTCTTTTGCAGAAAGATGTTTAGGTAACTCTACCCATAAGAACAACCCACCCTCAGGTTCTGTCCATGTGATACTTTCAGGGAAATATCTTCTCATCGCATCAAGCATAACATCCCGTTTATTTTTATAGTCAGCACATACAATCTTAAGATGAGGCTCAAGCATTCCTTTAGATAAAAACTCATAAATCATATATTGACTGAATGTTCCAGAATGAAGGTCAGTACATTGCTTTACTTTTTCAAAATGTGTCAAAATGTCAACCGGAGAATTCATCCAGCCAATACGCATCCCCGGAGAAATAATTTTTGAAAAGGTACGCAGTGCGATTACTTCATCACCACCAATAGATTTTAAAGTTTGTACATGTTCGCCCTCAAACCGAATATCACCATATGGGTTGTCATCTATAATAGGAATATTATAATGTGTGGCAAGAGCAACTAACTGTTTTCGTCTTTCCAAAGACATTGTAATACCGGTCGGATTTTGAAAATTAGAAACAGTATAAATAAATTTAGGATTATGTTTTTTTATTTTCTGTTCAACCTGACCAATAATCATTCCATCATGATCCATCTCAGCAGTAGTATATTTTGCCTGATAATAATTAAATGCCTGCAATGCTCCCAAATAAGTAGGGTTTTCTGTCAAGATATAATCACCGGGCTCAATAAATGCCCGAGCAATTAACTCTATTGCCTGCTGAGCCCCTGAAGTAATTAAGATATTATCTTTTGTGCTTGCTGTTCCTCGTGCTGTGGCACGTTTGGCAATTTCCTCACGAAGTTCAACAACCCCCATAGATAATGAATATTGAAATGCGGTTGGACCATATTTTTTTACGACATCGACCATACAATCCTGTAATTGTTCAATTGGAAACAACTCAGGAGCCGGCAATCCCCCCGCCAAATTTATCACACCCGGCTTTGATGATATTTTCAAAATCTCACGAATAATCGAGGCTTCAAGCTCAACTACGTGAGAAGATATTTTCCATAAATCGGTATGAACTGTTTTATTTTCATCTATTAGCATAATTTATATCCTTTCCTATACATATTTTCCCGAAAAATTGATTTAATATACCATATAGACATGAAAAACACAAACCAATTAAAGCAGTTTGTGAAATTAATAACTATCTATTGATTTGTGTGCAATTATTTTTTTATATCTTATAAAGAATATTGTTGACTCTTAAAATAATACGAAGAATATTCTCTAATACCTTGTATAACAATACATAATTAATTGAATAGGACTCAAATTTTTGAAAACGAAAATAATTTCCTTAGCACTACTTATCGCATTTACTGTAGCAATTCATTACGGTTTGATTTTGGAACCTATTTTTGGTGATGCTCATTGGATTCATGCTGTCCATAGTCGGTTTTGTTATATTCCTATTGTAGTTGCCGCATCACTCTTTGGAATCAAAGGCGGAGTTATCACCGCAACAATCATTTCTATTTCTGTACTTCCATATATGTATAATATCGCAATATCGACTCACAACATATCCAATGAAATTGTAGAAATAATTTTTTACTACGCTTTAGCTGTTCTCGTTGGTTCTATTATCGAGCGGGTACTAATTCAGCGTGAGAAAAATAAAGATGTTCAGCTGCAATTAGAAAGAACCTACCGCCTCTCTCTCATGGGTCAAATGGCAGCAACCATGGCACATGAAATAAAAAACCCCCTCGCCTCTATTAAAGGCTCGGTTGAAATACTTTGTAACCCGGAAACAAACAACTCTGACAAAAAGGAATTTGAAGCAATTGTTAAAAAAGAAATTATACGAGTTGATAATACGATAAAAGAATACCTAAATTTTGCCCGCCCGAAACCAATTCAACTCATTAAAATGAATCTTTCCAACTCTGTCCAAGTTGCGGTAAAACAAGTTACCGAGCAGGCAAAGTCATCCAAGATTGAAATCATGAACACTTTTCCCTTGGAGATTACAATAAAAGGCGATGATGCCAAGATACATCAAGTCCTGTTAAATCTTCTTTTAAACGCTATCCAAGCATCACCGATTAACAGTTCTATAAATATCTTTGGCGAAATTGAAGAGAATAACATAATTTTTTCACTCAAAGACAATGGTTACGGCATACTCCCCTCGGATCTCAAGCATATTTTTGACCCTTTTTACACAACCAAAGAATCAGGTTCCGGCTTAGGATTAGCAGTTGTTAAATCTATTATAGAAGGACACAACGGCACTATTACTGTTGAATCTGCTAAAGACGTAGGAACTACTTTTAAAATATCCATCCCCCTATTTTTGGAAAGACAAAATGATTAAAATTTTATTAGCTGATGACGACAACGGATTACGCCGAGTAATCCAATATAAACTGCAGCAAAAAAATTACGAGGTTACTGCCGTTGTAAATGGTCAACAGGCTTTAGAAGCAGTTAAAAAAGAAAAATTTGATTTAGTCCTCTCTGACATGAAAATGCCTAAACTGTCAGGAATTGAACTTCTGGAAAAAATTAAAGAAATACAACCGGAATTAGAAGTTATCCTCATTACTGCCCACGCCGATATTTCTCAAGCAGTACTGGCTGTTAAAATAGGGGCATTTGATTATCTTTCTAAACCATTTGATGATGACCAACTTTTTCTGACTATAGAAAAAGCTCTCAAAGTAAAACGTTTAGAAGATGAAAACAGAGTACTAAAAAAGAAACTTCGCAAACAAAACAAACCCTTTCATATTGTCGGTATTTCAAAACCATATAAAGAACTTCAGGAGCTTATAAAAAAGGTTGCTCCATCCGATGCCACTGTCTTGTTATATGGTGCTTCAGGCACCGGAAAAGAAGTTATGGCAAAACTGATACATACCCAAAGCAATCGCTATGAGCAGGAAATGATAACAGTAAACTGTGCAGCAATTCCTACTGACTTGCTTGAGTCTGAACTTTTTGGACATAAAAAAGGCTCGTTCACCGGAGCGGTACAAGATAAAAAAGGTAAATTTGAACTTGCCCACAACAGCACATTATTCTTAGATGAAATATCAGAACTCCCGATTGAACTGCAAGCTAAATTACTTAGAGCTATTCAGGAAAGAGTTATTGAACCAATTGGTTCAGAGATTAGCAAAGAAGTAGATATTCGCCTTATTACTGCTACCAATCAAAACTTAAAAGAAAAAGTAGCTGAAGGTAAGTTTCGAGAAGATCTCTATTATCGCTTAAATGTCATCCCAATTACTCTTCCCTCTTTATCAGAACGCAAGGATGATATTCTGATTTTAGCAGAAGGCTTTTTACATAAGTTTGCACCTAAAACAGATATTAAACTATCATCAGAACTCAAAGAATTATTGTTAAAACATGAATGGCCGGGAAATATAAGAGAGCTTGAAAATCTCATAGAACGCATGGTTATACTGAGAACAAAAGAGATACTTACTAAAAGAGACTTACCAAATGACTTTGATATATCTATTGACAATAATCATTCAAGCGAATCAGAAAATATGACGCAAATAACTTTTTATGATGCTGAGATAAAATTAATTAAGGAGGCTCTGATAAAGACAGCTAACAATAAATCAAAAGCTGCCAAACTTCTGAAAATACCGCGTCATGTGCTTATTTATAGAATGAAAAAATACAACCTTTTTGTTACTGATGAGGAGCTATAATCACTATGATAAAACTGTCTGTTTTTATTATCATGCTGCTATTTATCTTTCCTAAGATATCTTCTGCACAAGAAGATAAACTGTCATTACTTGATGAAATATTCTCCGGCGAATACTCAACTTCCGAACAGGCTCAAGTTGACTCTGAGATTATTGATCTCCATTTAGAAATCACTCCCTTCTCAATGGAAAATCAGCCTGGTAAATGGTTTTATCTTGAAACAGCATTTACTGGCAGTATAGACTCGCCTTACAAACAAGAGGTGTATAATTTCCAAACAGCAAGTATAGATTTTATATATCTTGAAAGATATACAATTAAAAATGGTAAAAAGTATATACACGCCCTGAAAGATAAAAACGTATTAAAGACATTGTCAGTTGAACAGCTTCAAAAAAAAGAAAATTGCACTATCTTGATATCAATAAAAAAAAATACTTTTATAGGGATAACTGCAGGAAAAGGCTGCATATCAAAAGTTAGAAACGCCCAATACTCAACTACAGATATTGAGATAACAAAAGAGGATTTCTTTTTATGGGAACAAGGTTTTGACGGCAAAAATAAGCAAGTTTGGGGACCAAAAATGAATGGTTATGTCTTCAAAAAAATCAATACTAAAAAATAACTACTAATTCTTACATTGCTCATAATTGATTATGTAGTATATTGTGTATGTACTTTTAAAAAAAATAAGGAGTTATTATGGCAGCGTATATAATGGCGTTAACTATTAATCCAAATGCCAAAAAAGAACATCCTGACCTTTCCCACCATATCAATGAATCATTAGAAATTCTTGCCAAACATGAAATTCATGTGGACAAACTTTTGGCTACTTTAGGACGCTTTGATTTTTTAGCTTTATTTGAGACACCTGATCAGACTCAGGTTTTCAAGGCAGCCGCAGAGATAAACAATCTTGCTATTTTAGATACCGAAACATGGCCGGTCATACCTTTCGATGAGTTTACTTCTATCTTAGAATAAAAACATTGTTTCTCAAAGTTTTTGTAGGTCGGGATCCCTGTGATCCCGACATCAATAGCAGCATAACAGGGATGCTGCCCTACTTTTACTTTTTTACTCTCAAAAATTATTTTAAAAATTCTGAGTTACTCTCATTATTGCCAAACGACCAATCTCTGCCCCACCGACAAATTCAGTATGTTTATTATCCAAAATATTTTGAACCGTTAATGACAGATGAGTATTTTCAATTATATCAATTCCAAAGTTTAAATCAAAAATTGAATACTGAGAGACCTCATTCCCAAAATATGGTGATGCCATCTTAAAAGCATCAACCCATCTAAATCTCAATTGAGAATTTAATTTCAACTTAGGATTGATATAATTTAAATAGAGTCCAAATTTATTTTTAGGAGCATTTAGATAAATATCATGAACCTGATTGGCATCTTTGGCAAAAAAGTTTTTTGAAACATACGAATATGTTCCGCCAATATTCCAATTATGATTAAAATGATATGCCGCAGCTAAATCAGCACCATAAAAAGTAATCTCACCAAAATTACGATAAGTAATTAAAACCGACGAGGGGTCGTTTTGTTCAATTGGTGACACTGTTCCAAATGGAATTTGAGCAGCACCTGAAGTAAACATTGTTGTCAATTCATCAACAGGTGTTCCGTTTCCATTTCCACCAAAAGCAATAAGGTCAAGCGTATCAAGTAATGCTCGGTCTTGTGCTGACATGGAAGCATAATTAACTGTAAAATCTGTTCCTACAGACACAGACAAAGTTGCTGGATCTAAAAAGACATTTGGAGTTTCTACTGTTAAAGGACCAACAAAATCATCTTTTTGTGTACGGTACGCATCTAATGAAAATTGAAATTTATTATTGATAACAGTTTTATATCCAAACTCTAATGTCTGAGTAATAGTAGGTCTCATTCTATCAATATCTTTTATATCGTCTAAGGTGGCAGGGTCAAAAGAACGAGTATCAGGATTAAATGTCATCATAGTATTATTCACACCAGACACAGTCCCAGGAGTTACACTATCCACCGCAGCAATCAAAGCATCAGCTTGTCCTTGAGTTATTTGACCTGCTGTTGCTAATGCATTCATTTGGTCACTAAAACCTGATTGAACCGCTCCGCTGCCTACTGACCACATTACATTTGTAAACATAGGATCGTTATAGTTAATAAAATCTTCATTTGTCATACCTGCCAATGGTGCAAATGGTGACCTAAATTGAGGTCCATTCCCATTTATACTCCAATGAAATCCTGTTTCCGGAACACCCTGAACTCTTATATCAATTGCCGGACTAAAACCAAATGACGGTAGAAATGATGCTCCAATACCAAAAGGGTCGGATGATACTAACAAGTCTAAAAATAAATTGTTATTATCTGGAGTTGTAAATGCCCTGTTATATGTAAATCTCAAATTATTGTCAGCATTAGGTTGAAAAACTAAACCGGCACGCGGAGAGTAAACTTTGTCTTCTAACCTGTCATTATCATCAACACGAAATGCTCCGACAAACTTAAATTTATCTGTAAATTTATAATCACCTTGAATGTATACACCATATTCATTGATATTATCATCATCTTCATTTCTGCCGTTAATAGTATTTTCAGTATTCGGACGAGTGTAAAGAGCATCAATACCATAGGTCAGCGAAAGAGCATCAGTTGGTGCATACCGATGCTGGATTTGAGACACCCATAATCTTGATTTATCAACGATAAGCTGACCGGTTTCCAAGAGATAGGTGTCGCCTGCATCTGATGCATTCACAAAAGTCTGCACAAATAAATCTTTATAGTTCAAGCGAACCTGCCCAAACATATAACTCCAGTCGATTGCCTGCCCTGCCCCAAGACCGGTAAGTTCTATACCTGAGGACTGATTATACCCACCATTCACAATAAGCGTAGTATTGTCACCTAAGAGAAAATCAAATCTACCGGTAGTAGAGAATTTTTTAATATCAAAATTACGGTTACTTTTGAATAAAGTTTTAATTGTATCATCAACAGTACCTAAATCGGTGTAATATCTTTTAAATAACACTATAGAATCCGGCTCTGAAGGTTCATGATGTTCCCAATCATCTCCTGTATAATATTGACCGGTAAACTTGTAACCGATTTTATCTCCAATGACACCGGCATGACGACCGGAAATAATTTGCACAGAACGTTCTCCGCCACCGAGTGAAACTGATGTTCCCTGTGATGTAAAAGGTGACTTCGTTATAATATGCATAACCCCATTAGCAGAGTTTGGTCCATAGAGTGCCGAACCGGGACCAGACACAATTTCGATTCGTTCAATATCTTCATTTGTTGTCGGCAAAAAGTTAAACGCATTAAAACGAAGTGACGGTACCCGTGCGATACGATTATCTGTTAAGACCAATAATGCACCGGAAAAAATATTGTTAAAACCACGTACAACAACATTTGATTGGTTCAAACCTGTCGATGCAACATCAACTCCCGGTAGACCTTTTATATGTTCAGTTGCTGTGAGAGTTGTACGTTCGGCTACATCTTCAGCTTCTACCAAAGAGACCGATGCCGGAGCATCTACAATTTTTTCAGGACGACGTGATGCCGACACTGAAATAGCATTCATATTAATAGATGTAGGAGATAATGACGCTGAGATAGTTTTATCGCTTTCATCAATCAGAATTCCGGTTTTCTCCCAAGTGGAGAAACCGATATATGTTACTTTTATAGTATAAATACCATCTGACACATTGCTAAAAGTAAATTCTCCGTTATTGTTAGCTGCAGCTGAACGTGATTTGGAACCATCGCTTGGAATAAGTGTCACAATAGCATTTACTAATCCACTGCCGTCGGTGTTATCACTTATTTTCCCGCTTAAGCCCCCCGCATTTGCTAAAAACGGCAATAACAAACATATAGTTAAAACCGACAGTAAACCTTTCTTGAGATTAAAACCTTTCTTCTCTCTCATCTGCTCTCCTTACTATCCCTTCTTTCAAAAAATTATTAAAAAACTTTTCTATTTTGCATTTATTAGAGTTCGTTTTTTCTAGTTTAGATAATTAATATCACATGAGTGCAAAAAGATTATATAATAGGGATGAAAAATCAAGCGATTTTATCTCGTTTTTCGTATGACGAACATTTTTAAATGGATAAAAATAAAAATATCACTGTTTTTTTATTGATTCGTATTGTCTATTTGTTATGTTATAAATTATAAGCAACTAATATTTATTCTATTTTGTTTTAAATTTGAAAGGTATGACAAACAATATGCCAAAGAACTTTACTCTGACCGGTGCTTCCGGATATATAGCTCCTCGTCACTTAAAAGCAATTAAAGAAACTGGAAATAATTTGATAGCCGCCTTAGACCCCAACGATTCAGTTGGCATCATTGACAGTTTTTTTGATAGTTGTCCGTTTTTCACAGAGTTTGAACGTTTTGACCGTTATTTAGAGAAACTTCATAGACAAGATAATTCTCAAAAAGTTGATTTTGTCTCTATTTGTTCACCAAACTATCTACACGATGCTCATGCCCGTTTTGCTATGCGGATAGGTGCTGATGCTATTTGCGAAAAACCACTTGTCTTAAACCCTTGGAATATTGATGCTCTGCAGGAAATTGAACAGGAAAACAACCAAAGAATCTTTACAGTATTACAACTGAGAGTTCACCCCTCGATTATTGCCTTAAAAAAAGAAATTGAACAAGAAAACTCCCAACATAAACGTAAAATTAATCTTACCTATATTACCTCAAGAGGACCATGGTATCTCGTATCATGGAAAGGCAAACTTGAGGAATCTGGCGGACTTGCCACTAATATTGGAATTCACTTTTTTGATATGCTGATGTGGCTTTTTGGAGATGTAAAACATTCTGAAGTACATATTGCCGAACCGACAAAAACCAGTGGTTTTTTAGAACTTGAAAATGCTGAGATCAAATGGTTTCTCTCTATTGACAAAAATGACCTGCCAAAAGAGGCTGTCGAAAAACAGCAAAGAACGTATCGTTCTATATCAATTGATAATAATGAAATAGAATTCTCCGGCGGCTTTACAGACTTACATACAATCATCTATCAAAATGTTTTAGCCGGAAAAGGTTTTGGGTTAGATACTGCCCGTCCTTCTATTACAATTGCCCATGATATCCGCAACGCTAAAGCAATCGGAATAAATGAAAATAGCCATCCGATGTTAAAGACAAAGCGTTAGATTGAAAAACAAGAAATCTTACGAACTCTTTTTCGAGATAAAATAGAATCGACCAACGCAAAAAACAGAAGAATGAATCCGGCAAACAATAAGACATTTACTAAACTTGCTGATGTTTGATAGTAACGAGCAACGGCATCAAATATTGACCAATTGGTAAACATAAGACTTATGTTCGGTAATTGAAGTTTAAAGATATTTAAAATAAAACCAGTAAAATAATTTAAAAAGAGTAATGCACCGATAAAACTGAAAATTGAGTACAAATAAAGTCCTTTGTTACTCTCGATACCAATAGACTCCTGTCGTACTAATTCCATAGTTTGAAACATAAAATCAACTGACAATTGCGGAGTTTCATTATGAGAAAGCTCTGTAAAAAGAGATTCATACTCCGCCAAAAGCAAAGCACACTCTTTACAATTTAAAATATGAGCTTCGACTTTATCTTTATTTATTTTCGTATCTAAATATTCTTGAATATCCTTTTCGGAAAGATGTATTATTGACATAAATCCTCCTTTGTATATTTTAATTCCAACCTGTCTTTCAAGAGCTTTCTTGCTCTGAATAAATGAGATTTCACTGTCCCAATCGGAAGAGTTGTTATCTCTGCTATTTCATTATAATTCATTTCATCTAGATGATACAGCGTCACAATCGTTTTATATTGAATAGGCAAATTCATAATTTCTTTTTTCAATATAGCATTCACATTTTGTGAACCGACAAAATTTGCAGGATTGACATTTGTACTGGCTAAAGAATCAAGCGTAACACCACCTGGGCTAATATCTTCATATAATTCAGGTTTCTTCTTTTGAATAAAGTTAATAGCACTGTTATAGGCAATCCGTCCAATCCAAGTTGACAACTTTGATTCAAATTTAAAAGAATTCAAATTCTTATACACTTTCACAAAAATATCCTGACTAACATCTTCCCTATCAGCCTGCGATTTAACAATTTTTGAGACAAGATGCCAAACCAGTTTCTGATATTTTTCAATAATCTTTTGAAATTCATCAACTTGACCATCGAGAATTTGTTGAACCAGAGTATTTTCATTAACTTTTGTTTCCATACCTTACCTATACGACAGTTTTCTCAAAAAGATGTTGCAAAAATAGCTTATTTATTTCTACGCAACTTTTCAAAAAGATGTCGGTCAGATGAAACAGAAGAAAGAAACAGTAACTTTAAAAGGAGTATTATATGCTTAGCCAAGATTTTTTTGAAATGCTGGTAGTTTTTTCAGCTATCGTATTGATAGTAAAGATTATAGCTGATTATAACACTAAAAAGAATTTAATTAAAAACGGTTTAGTAGATGAAAAGATCAAATATCTCTTTGCCAATTCACAAGCAGCTAATTCTCTCTCTAGTCTCAAATGGGGTTTAGTTCTCATAGGTATTGGAATAGCTTTGTTTATGAGACAATGGGTAGATTTGGACGATGAAACTATTTTTGGGTTAATGTTCTTATTTGCCGGTCTGTCATTTATTATTTACCATCTTCTTACTAAATCAGAAGAGAATAAGATTGAATAATAAACTCTCATCTATAATATAATTACAAAAAAAATAGCCCGCATATACGGGCTATTTTTTTTAAACTATTTTTCTATTTGCTTTAAAATAAATGCATACTCAAAAGCGAGGTCATCATAAAATTGGTAACGACCGGAACTTCCCATGTGTCCTGCCCCCATATTCGTTTTTAATAACAAG
>CALCCW010000075.1:0-12168 GCA_937900185.1 uncultured candidate division Zixibacteria bacterium
CTCTTGATTTTGTTTATTGAGTGATTCAGACATATTTAGACTCCAGTTTTTTCCTCGTTAAGCCATTCATACCCGGAATCTTCTAATTTTAATGCAAGCTCAGGTCCGCCGGACATCACAAACTTTCCATCCATCATAACATGAACTTTATCCGGTTTGATATAATTAAGCAGACGCTGATAGTGAGTTACCATTAAGACACCATTATTTTCATTTTGAAATTTATTTATTCCTTTAGATACAATTTTAAGAGCATCAATATCTAAACCGGAATCGGTTTCGTCAAGGAGAGCCATAGCAGGGTTAAGCATAGACATTTGTAAGATTTCAATACGTTTTTTCTCACCGCCTGAGAAGCCTTCATTTATATATCGGGTGGCAAAAGATTGGTCAATTTGTAAGTCTGCCATTGCGGCTTTGAATAACTTACGGAAATCAGACATATCGGCATCGGCACCACGATGTGATTTTAGGGCGGCTCGCATAAAATTAGCTACCGTAACACCCGGAATAGCGAGAGGGTATTGGAATGCCAAGAAAAGACCTGCACGGGAGCGTTCGTCAGCTTCCATATCAAGAAGTGATTCACCTTTTAAATATGCTTCACCTTTGGTAATAGTATAGGAGGGGTGTCCCATGAGAGCGTTTGAGAGAGAGGATTTACCCGAACCGTTTTTGCCCATGATAGCGTGTATCTCACCGGGATTGACAGTCAAGGAAACACCCTTGACAACTTCTTTCCCTTCCACTTCGACATGGATGTCTTTGAACTCTAATATTGCTTTTTTATCTGACATTTTTACTAATCCTTTTATATGTTATTTCTTTTTTTCTATTGGTTAACTTCATCTTCTGCTGAACAGTTTAAAGCATTATTTAGTTCCGATTTTTCAGAATCTGTTATGAGTGAAACATTTGATTTTATGAGTGTAATATCATCGATATTTGAGCCGTTGATAATGTCATCCAAAGTTGAAGAAGATAAAAATTTTCCTACAATTTTAGATAATCCTGCTAAAGTGTACTGTACTGAACAATTGTCGGTATGAATGCATTTTTCAAGTTGCCCTGAAAATTTTGCACAATGGTTTGGGTCAATTAAAGGACCGCCTAATGCAGTTATAGCTTCAAGTAAATTTATTTCCTTCGGGTCTCTTGCGATACAAAATCCGCCGCCGCGACCACGCATTGCGGTAACTAAACCGGATTTGCGTAAAATAGAGAGCAATTTTGAAGTATACGGAACAGATAGACCTTCTTTTTCAGAAATATCTGAAATCGATAATTGTCCGTCTCTGCCTGCTTTGGCAAGTGAGACCAAACATCTGAGACCATATTCTTCGAGGGCTGATATCCTCATAATGTTACCTTTCGCAACAGCTTATATTCAAAAGTCCATCTACTATACGAAAAGAATACTAAAATGTAAAGTATTATTTTTCATTTATTGAAAATATTTTATAAAAAAGTAAAGTTTAAGAGAATTTCTGAAAAAGCCCTTGAATTGTATATCGTAAGTTGTTATATAACAGTACAATAAAGAGGTGTAATTATTGGTATAGATATTGTGAATATATTTGCTTTGGCATTTGCTTTGGCATTTGATGCTTTTGCTGTGGCTATTGCGGTTGGAATCCGTCTGGGAAAACTTGAAAAGTGGACAATTTTCAGATTATCTTTCCATTTTGGATTTGCCCAGTTTGGAATGCCAATTATTGGTTGGATGGCTGGAGATTATTTGGTTGGGAGTATTGGAGTTTATGCTAAAATCTTTGCGGCAGTCATTTTAGCTGTTTTAGGAGGTCGTCTAATTTGGGAGCAGTTTAAATCTGATGAGAGTATGTGGCAAGGTGATCCAACCCGAGGTGCAAGTTTACTGGTATTGATGTTTGCAACTTCAGTAGATGCCTTGGCGGCAGGGTTTACCCTTGCGTTGATCGGAGTTGAGATTTTATATCCTACTATTATTATTGGAGTGGTGGCAGCATCTATGACTATACTTGGGTTAGTCTTTGGACGTAAGTTAGGTTTGAAATTTGGAAAAACAGCCGGAATTATCGGTGGATTGATTCTGATAGGACTTGCGGTCAAGACAATGCTTGCGTAGGTCTTTTCTCAATTAGCAAAAGTAATCGAAGTATTACAAATGGGAGGATTGGCATAAAGTATTTTTCCCAACCTAAATATGAAAACGGCATGACTATAAAAAAGAAAAGAATTATCAGGTTCAATAAAAATGTTTGGGTCTGTTCTTCTTTCTGAATTGATATGTATATTTCTTTTATAAACGTCAGTAAAACTACGAGTCCAAATAGAACTGAAATATAAAAGACTCCTTGTATGACTGTGTCAGAACTAATCAGAAATTTTAATGTTTTGTGGAAAAGACCAACAGTGTAAACTCCAATATCCTGCGAGTAAATCGACGGATGAATAGGGTAGAAATAATAAAGCAGCGACAATACAAACGATAGACCGAGTATTCTTCTCTGTGTAAAAAAACTTTTTAGTGTGAAAAAATAAAAAGGGAGCAAATAAAGAAAGAGAAGAGAGACATATAAAAAGAACACATCAATATGAAAAGAGAATTGTTCATTTAAATACAAAGCTCGGTATTCGTTATCAGGCGAAGTTCCGCCCCATAAAAGTATAAGTAAGAAATAGGGAAGAGCAGGCAGAATTGATGCCACCATACCATGTATAGATTTTGTCTCTCTATATTGGAGAGCATAATAGATAAACATCGGCGGAAGAAAAAACAGGATATACTGACGGCATAAAATAGAGAGGGCTATAAAAAATGCCGAAAGATAAAATTTCTTATTTTGCAAAGTATAATATCCTAAAAGTAAAAATAGAATAGCCGGCATATCGGTAAAAACAAATATCGAAAGTCCTACCATATAGGGATGAATAACTAAAAAGAGTGTACCGATAAATGCCAGTTTTTTGTTCTGTAGATTCTCAAACAAAATTATATGAAACAGCATATATGTCAGCAGGGCTATTATTATTGAAAGAATTCTAAGTGTGAATAAGTCAAACCCAAACAGGTGTCCCCAACCGGCATAGATTATAAACGGCAGTGGCGTTGACATCTGACGGTAATGGGTAATTAAGTCAAGAGTGATACCATTGCCAAAATTTATTACTGAGTCATACAGCCTGATTTCATCGCCCCATGGTTTTCTGGTGTCTATGTCTCCAATGACGGCTACGGTTATCTCAAAGAGTAGAATAAGTACAAATAAAATAAGAGCAGATTTTTTGTATGTATGCATGAACTGAATATGAATAAAAATAATATATTTTTCAAATTAAAAATATTATTGAGAAAAAGTAAAAAAAGCGATTGACAAAGTATTGAGAAAAAAGTAGCTTGAGTCCAATATAGAAAACAACCATTAACCCAAAGCCAAGCTAATGAGATTTAGTAGCTAAAAAAATAGGAACTAATTGAATGATTAATTTAATGAAAAATAGCAGCAGACGATCTCAACAGGTGAATCCTGTGTGTGCTAAGCTCGGCGGGGGTATTATCCCTACAGAATAATATTTATTACTATAAGAGTAATTTGTTCTCCGTCGAGACCCAAATAGTGTGGTTCGGCGGTTTTTTTGTATATACCATTATCGCTGAACCGAATAGATGAAAATAATAAAAGGTTTAGCAGGAAATAAATCATGAGTACAGAATTTTACGAAGATGAAAAATTACAAGAAACCGAATTGGAAATAAGCTATAAAGAAGCACTGAAAAAACTGCTTCCGTATCTGATAGAGCATAAAAAAGGGCTGTTAATATGTTTTGGCTTACTTGTTGGGACAACTCTTTTTTCACTTACCTGGCCGTATTTGCTGAAGCGTGTTTTAGATGTTAATGTTCCCAACCATGATTTTAACGGATTACTTCTCACTGTGGCAGCAATCGGAGTAATTCAGCTTGTTACTATTGCATTGCAGTATTATATGCGGATAAAGTTGGAAACTATCGGGCAGGATGTTATGCTGACTTTAAAGCGGACACTGTTTCATCATATTTTATCATTAGATGTTGACTATTTCGATAAAAATCCGGTAGGGCGGTTATTGGCGAGAGTTGAATCAGACAGCGAATCATTACGTCTGCTTTTTACCAATACGATAGTATTGATTTTGGGTGATATAATTCTTTTAGTCGGTATCTATTCACTTTTGTTTTATTTCAACTGGAAACTTGCTTTAGTGCTGTTTCTCAATATTCCGATTATCGGTTTGCTGATTTATATCTTTCATAAAAAGACAACACCAAAATTTTATGAAGTGAGAAGAAATATGGCAGAAGTGACCGCATCATTAACTGAATTTTTGCACGGGATGTCTATTGTGCAGATTTTTCATCGTGGTGAGTATGCCAGAAAGAAAGTATTTGATGCCAATAAACTGAAATTTGCAAATGATGTGTATGTGAATATCGGAGTGATTATATTTTTTAACACCGTATTCTTTTTTGAATATGTGAAAATAGGTTTGGTGCTTATTTTAGGTCCTCTTTTAGGAGTGACTTTTGGAACTATTGTCATGTTTATTATATATATATGGCGTTCTTTTGAACCTATTTGGAGGTCATCTGAACAGCTTTCGACTATACAAAAAGCGATAGCCGGTTCAAAAAGAATATTTTCGCTTTTATCGGAAGAATCAAAAATCAAACAGCCGCTCCAACCTGCTGTGTGGTCCGGTTTACAACAATCGGTGAAGTTTGATAATGTTTCTTTTTCGTACACTGATGATGATAACTATGTGTTAAAGAATGTTTCTTTTGAAATAGAAAAAGGCAAGCGAGTTGCTTTGGTTGGTGTAACTGGCGGCGGAAAATCAACGGTGATTTCTCTTATGCTGAGATATTACGACCCTCAAAAAGGTACTATCTCAATTGATGGAAACGATATTAAATCAATACCGACTTTTGAATTTAGAAAACGATTTGCTTTAGTGCTGCAGGATATTGTTTTGTTCCCCGGTGATGTGAACAGCAATATCTCATTAGAAGCAGACAATGTTTCTCAAGAGGATATTATACATGCTGCCAAGACTGTTGAGGCGGAACGCTTTATTTCAAAACTGGCGAATCAGTTTGAAACTGAAGTATCTGAAAAAGGTTCCAATTTCAGCCGAGGTGAAAGACAATTATTGTCATTTGCCAGAGCATTGGTTGTGAATCCTGATTTACTTATTTTAGATGAAGCGACATCCTCTATTGACCCCGAGACTGAAAGAATGATTCAGGCATCGCTCAAGAGATTAATGAAAGGAAGAACATCGTTAATTATTGCTCATCGACTTTCTACAATTTTAGATGTAGATGAGATTTTAGTGCTTAAACAAGGTGAAATTATTGAACG
This sequence comes from uncultured candidate division Zixibacteria bacterium, assembly GCA_937900185.1. Classification (GTDB taxonomy): domain Bacteria; phylum Zixibacteria; class MSB-5A5; order GN15; family FEB-12; genus QQUK01. Next base: position 5,385 of record CALCCW010000075.1, read on the forward strand.
AGGAACCCACGTAGAACTTATTCAACAAGACGGGTACTATTCAGATCTCTTTCACCTGCAGTTTAAATCAAGAAATGGAGAGTTCGCTGATGCTGGATAAATTTTTATGGCTTTGGCAATATTATAAAAAACATTTGGGTGTGCTGGCAGTGCTTATTTTTCTCACCCCCTTACAGGTTATGTTTCAGGTTTCTATCCCAAGGATGATTGATTTCACTATTGATTATATGAATACACAGCAAATACCGGATGATGCTTTTGCTGCGTTTATTGCTAATATAGGTGCTTCGTTTTCTTTGGCACCTGAGATTACTTTTGGGTTGAGTTTTATCGTTTTGGGGTTTATCGCTTCTGTTTTATATCTCATTGTACAGGGGCATCGTGCTTGGATGAATATTAAATTGGAATGGATGTTTCGGCAGGAATCATTTGATTTGACTACAACAAAAGGTCCTGACTTTTTCAACCGTTTTCGTACCGGTGACTTAGTGACTCGTATGACAGATGATGTCGCCGAGAAACTGTCATGGTTTGCCTGTTCGGGAATTTTTAGGTTGTATGAAGCATTATTGATGGTTGGTTTTACTATTACGATGATGGTTGCTATCGACCCTATTATGACTTTGTGGGCAGTAGGACCGCTTCCAATTTTAATTGTAATTTTCTTTATCAGTTCATCAATTCTTGAAAAACGGTATGAGTATTTACAAAAGAGAATTTCAAAATTTAATGATATTTTGGAATCATGTTTTTCGGGAATTCGTGTTGTAAAAGCGTATGTTCGAGAAAAATCACAAAAAGATAAATTTGAAAAAGCTGCGGTAAAAAGACGAAAGGCGGAAATCGATGCGGTGAGAATAAATGCTGTGATTGACTCGCTGTATATGTATATTTGGCAGTTTTCAATTTTAGTTATTTTGATTGCCGGCGGTTATGCGGTGATGAATTCTACTTTGTCGCAGGGGAAACTTGGGTCATTTATTTTTTATACTGTCTGGCTGGTTTTTCCGATGTTTGATATCGGACAATTTTTAGTGAAATCAAGGCAGTCGGCGGTTTCTATAAATAGATTGATGGAACTTGAAAATATGTCGGTACTTGTGCAGGAAAATAATGATGTTTCTGCTAAAGAAATTATAGCAGATGATCTCAAATTTGAGAATGTCTCTTTTAAGTTTCCGGAACTCGCACATAATATTATTGACCATGTGACTCTGACAATCAAAAAAGGAACAACGGTTGCCTTAGTCGGCAAAGTAGGTTCCGGTAAAAGTTGGTTTGTGAATATGATTCCACGACTTGTTGAACCGTCTGGCGGAGTTATTAAAATTGGTGAGCATGACTTACAAAAATATACTCTTTTGGATTTACGACAATCAATCGGTTATGTACCTCAAGAGCCGATACTTTTTTCTGATACGATACGCAACAATATTTTGATGGGTCGAACTGATGTCAGCGATGAGATTTTAGAGTGGGCTATAGAAGTTTCTCAACTCAAAGGAGAAATTGCAACTTTTCCGAAAGGGTTATACACTTTTATAGGGACACGAGGTATGTCAATTTCCGGCGGTCAGAAACAACGTCTTGGTTTGGCACGTGCGTTAGTCGGAAAACCGAAATATTTGATTTTAGACGATTGTACCTCTGCACTTGATTCAAAAACGGAATCTGCATTATGGGAACGTCTGCATGAAGTTTTGCCTGATATGACTGCTGTTTTGATTACACACAGACCGGACACCCTTGCAAAAACTGACATGATTTATGTCTTTGAGGAAGGAAGAGTAGTGGAAAAAGGTCATCATAAAGTGCTTATTAATTCAAAAAGCAGGTATGCGAAGATTTATAAAAGATACCTATTAGAAGAATCTGTGAAATAAATGGGAGAGAAAATCTTCCATTTATTAGAAACCTTTTGATATAGTAAGCGTTATACATTTATAGTAATTAAAAGAACAAAGATTACAACTAAATCAAGGAAGATTCTATGACAAAACGTTATATTATTTTTGCATTATTAGTATTCTCATTTTCAAGTATTTATGTGGGATGTACAAATAAATCTGTTGAGCCGACTATAAGCCATTTGATAGTTTCAGATATTCCCCAATCTTTTTCTGCTCCTTTTGGGGGACCTTCTCCATCACAATTATTTTTTACGATAACAAGTTCAACTGATCAGGTGTTTAATTACAGTATTTCAAATAAATCAAATTGGTTATTTCTGATTAACTCAAAACAAACTTTAATCGGATTTACACCGGATTCTATTTCATTTATGATACGAGTCGCCTCACCTACGACATTGGCACAAGGAACATATTACGATACAATTACAATTGTTACTGATTCTTCATCGCAAGATGTATTTGAAAAGGAAATAATTTTAACAATCGGTTCAGAGATTTCTGCCGTGCCGAGTTCATTTGAGTTTGATCTTAACTTAAATGAGATAAATCCTAAAATTATAGAGTTAGACATAAACTCATCTTCATCTGTTCCGTTTGATTTCACATTGTCAAATACGGCATCATGGCTTACTGTGCCGAGTATTACTTACAATACAAGTGATACAGCTAAAATACTTGTCTCTGTGAGTGGTGTCAGTTTACCAAAAGGTATTAATACAGATACGATTTGGGTAACATCAGATTCTGCTTTAAACTCTCCATATCCGGTGCCTGTAACAGTTGAGGTGAAGTCATGGCTTCCTCAAAAATCACCAATTCTTAGCAATATCAATGATATATATTTTACTGACGCTCAAAACGGATGGGCAGTAGGTGATGTTATTGATGTCAATACAAAATCAGGTTTTATAATTAAGACTGCAGATGGTGGTGAGCATTGGGAAGAGGTTCGCTTTTTATCTACGACAAAAGAATCTGACTCTCTTTTAGGAGGCATAACTTTTATTGACAATAAAGGTTGGGCTGTTGGAGTAAACAATATTATAATGTATTCAAATAATTATGGTAATGATTGGTCTTTTCAAACACCTCCTTCTAATTTTAATTTTAATGATGTCTTTTTTATCTCAGCTGATTCGGGATGGATTGTTGGAGATTCAGTTGTACTGTCGACATCAGATGGTGGAATTAAGTGGGTGAAACAGAATACTCCGATTCAGCAAAAATTTACGAGTATTTCTTTTATTGACAATATGCATGGGTGGGTATCCGGACTTACAGATGTTATTTTGGTTACAACAGATGGAGGAGTAAATTGGAAAACACAAACCGTACCCCCGGGTCCGGGTACAGTTGGTAATAAGTATGATTTTCAAGAAATAATATTCACTGATGCCTTACATGGTTGGGCAGTTGGCAAATTTGGGTTAGTCGTTTTAACCGTAAATGGCGGTACAACATGGATGTATGAGCAGATACCTCAAGAGCCGAGATTGCTGTCTGTATATTTTGTAAATGCTTCTACCGGATGGATAACCGGACAGGATGGATTGATACTTCATACTACTAATGGTGGTATAAGTTGGACTATTCAATTTATTGAGACAACAAGTTTGCTTCAATCAATCTTTTTTATTGATGAGGATAACGGCTGGGTTGTTGGGGGAGATGGTACAATATTTTATACTGCATCAGGTGGCGAGTAGAGGGATTAAAAAAATCATAAAAAAACCCGTCCGCTTAGGTGGACGGGTTTTTTTTAATTTTAAAATATTATTTTATGTTTTGAGTAATGTTGTTCTCTTTTTTTACAGCTGCAGGACGATGTGCAAACTTAGCATTAAGTGATGCCCAAGCTTTAGTATCTAATGCACCTGTATGACATTGTAAACAAGTGTATTCTAAGGTAAGATAGCCACTTGCATATGCTCCATCAGGAGTAAACATCTCGGCTGTGGAATCCGTGTTAATTCCAAAGAGATGTGAACGAACATCGCCTTCATACGTACCTACGGCAATAGCAGATTTGGCTGCTTTTGGCATGTGACAATCAATACAAGTAAGTCCTTCAGAGATATGCTGTGTAATTGGAGAATCTGCAAATGTAGCAGCTTCATTGAAGTGACATTTCTCACAATTAATCTTTATTGCAGATGCTCTATCAGGATTATCAGGATGTAATCCAATATGTGGGTCATGACAATCAACACATTGTAAAGCCTGATGTTTGGAAGAGAACATTTCATTCCATTGTTCGTGATGTTTTACAAACCCACCACTTGCCGGAATCTGATTTACATCACCGCGAATATGACATTTACCGCATGCTTCTGCTGAGTTATCAACAGTCATGTCAACATTATATGCGTCGTTGATATGGTTTCGTCCCGGTCCATGACATTCTTCACATTGGACACCATTGAATTCCCAAGTACCAATTAACCCCGGCAATCCTTTTTGGTTTCCTACATCTTTATAACCTGTCATGTGACATGGTCCGCAATCATATGCTTTTGTTTCACCGGGGTGATAAGCTGTCCAAGTATCATTCTCAAAGTTATACTGAACTTCGTTACCGGTCATAATATATCCGGTGGAATCAATAAAGCGGGCTTTCCATCTGAATCCACCAATAACCATGAATGCTTGAGATAAATCAAGCTCAGGTGATGTTGTCGGAAGTGTCGTAAATGGATAATATCCCGGAGTAAAAGCATCTTTGGCATCATTGATTTTAAATGGATGTCCGGTTAACATAAAGTCGTCATATTTAGTTTGATGACAGGCGGCACATGCTTCACTTCCTGCATATTCACTTATTTGAGGTGGAGAGCTTGCGTGAACAGCATCGGCGTAATTTGCCGCCCATGCTTTATCTTTTGAATCATGACATGTTAAACATGTATATTCTAAAGTTAAATCACCATTGGCAAATTTACCGTCAGGAGTGAACATCTCGGCATCAACAGATGTGTTGATAGCAAACATGTGAGAACGAACATCACCTTCATAAGTACCGTTTGCGATAGCAGATTTTGCTGCTCTTGGCATGTGACAATCAACACAGGTTGGACCTGCTGAGGAACCGGCATGGTCGATGCTGCTTGCTTCAAATGATTGTGTTTCTTTTAAGTGACAGCTTTCGCAGTCAACCTTTATAGCAGCAGCTTTATTAGGATGTAATGGGTGAAGTGATTCGTGTACATTGTGGCAGTCAACACAGTCGATCGATGCATGTTTTGATCCGAACATTTCATTCCATTGTTCATGATGTTTTACAAATCCACCGCTTGCAGGAATACCATCTTCTGGTTCTCCTCTTTTGTGGCATCTACCACAAGTTTCATTGGAACCAACGTCATAAATTTTCATGCCGATATTATATGGGTCTCCGGCATGAATTTCGCCGGGTCCGTGACATTCTTCGCATTGGATACCGTTAAATTCCCAAGTACCTATTAACCCCGGTAAGTCATCTTGGTTACCGACACCTTTGTAGTTGGTCATGTGACAAGGTCCGCAATCATACGCTTTTGTTTCACCCGAATGATAAGCTGTCCAAGTATCATTTCCAAAGTTATACTGAACTTGGTCGCCGGTCATAATGAAACCGGAACTGTCAATAAACCGAGCTTTCCAGCGGAATCCGCCGATAACCATGAAAGCTTGAGATAAATCAAGTTCAGGTGATGAAGTTGGTAATGTTGTAAATGGATAATATCCCGGTGTGAATGCATCAGAAGCATCATTTAATTTGTACGGATGCCCTGTTTTTTCAAATGACGCATAGAGATCAGCATGACATGCCTGACAGGCAGCGGAACCGATATAAGCGGCATTTTCAGCATCAACTTTTTTAATCACCTCTTCTGTGACTTTTCGTTCACATCCCGAAAAGATAATCAAAGCGACTAAGGCAAAGACTGTTAAAAATTTCATACTTCGCATCTTTTACTCCTCTAAAGTTTTATTGCTTTTATGAAATTAATTTCAATAATATTGGCAGTGTAATAATTTCTATTTAACTGATAGTCATCATAATTAAATACATCATACTTGATCTCAAGAATATGGTCATGCGGGAATTTATACTTGGCAATAATGTTTAATGAGAACTTCTCCTTGTCCTGATCCCGTCGACTTCGATAGTATGTACCACCAAAACTTAGATCTATGTTTCGATAAGAATTTGGTGTAATAGTACCGGTTATGACATGGTCGGAAAACTCATAGTTTTTAATTGTTTCACTGACCAAATCTCTATTTTCAAATTCACCAAGATAATAACTGTACGTGACATTTAGAGAACCATATTTTTCATATTTAAAATTCAAAATAGATGATGCCGATGTGTAGTCGATTTGTGTATTTACTCCGATATCTTCATTTTTGCGGATTCTTTTATCAAGTCTCAGAGTAAGGTCGCCATAATTTAAGTCGGTGTATCTCGCAGAGAAAAGATGACGAGTAATTGATTCATCGCCAAGCAACGTTGAACCTGTTGGAATATCTTTACTTCTTGTTGAAGCTTTACCACGGAATATGAGATGAGTACCGGCTTTATACCAGCCGTCAACGATTAAACCGTTTGATTCAGAACGGTTAACTAAATCATCAACAATTCGACTTTCATAACCGACACGGATGCCGCCTGTGTTTTTCCAAGTTCTTCCGTATGTAAGAGAATTTACCCAGTTATCAGTTTCTATTGACATTGCACTATTGTCTGTGCGGGCAAATTTGATACGGTACTCTATAGAATTATTTTTAAGAAAAGATCGGAAGAGCACACGTCTGAACTCCAGTCACACTGATATATCTCGTATGCCGTCTTCTGCTTGAAAAAAAAAAAAACAACAAACTACATATCT
>CALCCW010000076.1:0-3848 GCA_937900185.1 uncultured candidate division Zixibacteria bacterium
ACCATGAATGTCGATTTTGTTTTGTTTTGTTTTGTTTGTGTTTTTTTTTTGTATGTTTATTTTTTTTTTTTTTTTTCAAGCAGAAGACGGCATACGAGATATATCAGTGTGACTGGAGTTCAGACGTGTGCTCTTCCGATCTTAATGAGGAGCCTGGGGAACTTTTGTTATTTCTACCATACGGTTAATCTCTTGAACTTTTAATATATCAACCCCGAATTCTTCCGAACCGATATTAAATGAAACAAGCTGTAACAATTCATCAGCTGTTCCACCATGAATCTCTTCAGTTTTTTCTACTGTAGCTGTATCCATATCAGTGTCCTTTATACTAATATTAATTTCTATTCATTACATTTTGAACTATCCTTATTCTTTTATCGGTATTCATAGAATATACTTAATAGGCAATATATATGATAAACAATATCAGTTACTATACCACGTATATAATGCTTGTTACATACTGCCTATCAAAGAGTAACCTAATGCTATCTTAAGTCATACTTTAGCTGTTAAAATAGTGATATGAATTGTTTTGAAGTTGTTGGGGAATGACCTGAATAATGATTATTAAAAAATGCGAAACATTCTTTTTGTTTTTCAATATTTTGCTGAATAACTTCTTTCCAATATTGAAGTTCTGATTTTCTCTGATTTCTCACATAACTGAAATCATTATCAATTTTCTTTCTATCCCCTAAAAATCTAAAATAAGAAAAATCAGCAGTATCTATATCTTCTTTGGGCATCCACGGATGATCTATATGGCAAAAAGCAATATTTTGCTCTTTGAGTCTCTCAAATAAGCGTGTTTCATCAAGCCAGCATTTGTTACGTAATTCTAAGGCAAAACGTACATCTGAGGGTAAAACTGAAAGCAGTTTAAATAATGAGTGTATCTTATTAGGCTCAAAACAATAAGGAAATTGTAGCAGCAAAACTGCTAATTTTTCATGCAAACATCTCATTGATGAAATAAACTTATGTGCTGAGTCAATACGTAATTCAATATCACCTTCATGAGTGACCGTACGTGGAAATTTTGCGGTAAATAAAAATTCATCAGGAGTAACTTTATACCATTTTTTAACCGTCGAATCACTTGGAATTTTGTAATATGTCGAATCAATTTCGACAATTTTAAATTTTGAGCTGTAAAACTGTAAAAAATCAAGTTTAGGACAAAATTGTGGGTAAAAATTCCCCAACCAGTCCTCATATAAAAAACCTGAAGTTCCAATATGAAGTTTTGCATTAGTCATACCTAGAGAACAATCCGTATATAAAATAGTTCTTGAGAATATTGATATTTTGGGAACAATTTGAACGCATATTCTTGATTTATTTTCAAAGATGATGTATTTTCAAATATAACATAACTGAATGAAGGATGCATAATGAAAGATAAACGTAACGAAATTCTCGCTCATCAACTTTTAGATTATTCCACAGAAATTCAAAAAGGTGAAAAACTATACCTTGAAATCAAAGGCAAGGAAACCCTTGAACTTGGCAAACAAATTATCAAACTGGCAACTCAAAAAGGTGCTACCACATTTTGGTACTATAACGATGAATCTCTTTTGCGTCAGTGGGTAGCAAACGCAAGTGACGACCAGTTTAAAGCTCAAGCTGATATGCACCTGCATCTTATGGAACAAGCTGACTGCTATATCGGTTTGCGAGGTTCAGACAACCCTTTTGATATGGCGGATATTGCCCGCACACAGATGGACAAACAAAACACTTTATTCTACAAACCGGTTCATCTGGAAGAACGGGTAAAACGTACCCGATGGGTCGTTCTTCGGTACCCGAACAATGCTATGGCTCAACTTGCTGAAACTTCACAAGAAAAGTTTGAAGATTTCTATTTTGATGTTTGCTGTGCAGATTATGCTAAAATGTCAAAAGCACAGGACAGACTTTTTGCTCTAATGAATGCCACAGAAAGAGTTCACATAACAGCCCCTAATACCGACCTGACATTTTCACTCAAAGGTATTGCATGTATTAAATGTGACGGTAAACGTAATATCCCTGATGGTGAAGTGTATACTGCACCGGTTCGTGATTCTATTAATGGTATAATTACTTACAACACGCCGTCATTGTATCAGGGTACTGTTTTTAATGACATTTCCCTTACATTTGAAAATGGCAAAATAATCAAAGCTACTTGCGACGGTGACAACGAAAAATTAAATAAGATTTTTGATACCGATGAAGGTGCCAGATATGTGGGAGAATTTGCTATTGGTGTAAATCCATTTATTTTACATCCTATGAAAGATACATTATTTGATGAGAAAATCGCCGGTTCATTCCATTTCACTCCGGGGCAATGTTACGATGAAGCTCCAAACGGTAACGATTCATCAATTCATTGGGATTTAGTTTTAATCCAGCGTCCTGATTATGGCGGTGGTGAAATTTATTTTGATGATAAGCTGATTCGTAAAGATGGTGTTTTTACTGATGCTGCGATGGAGAAATCATTCTCAAAAGAAAATTTAAAAGGTGCAGGGATGGAATAATCTCCCCCTTTTCACAAGAAGATATGAGGTTAAAAGTATGGATATTTTAGAATTTGCAATGAAAATGGAATTAGACGGCAAGGCATTTTATGAAAAACATGCACGCAATTCAACAGACAAAGAATTAAAAAGGATCTTTATTCTACTGGCTGAAGAAGAAGAAAAACATTATCATTTTTTTAAAGCTGTCAAAGATGGAGATTCCGACGAAGCATCAAAAATCATTACATCTTCTACATCATCACTAAAAGAAGTACAGAATATTTTTGTTGAAATGACCAAATCTGCAGAGAAAAAAACTTTTGGTGACAATGAACAAGCGACTTGGCTAAAAGCTATGGATATTGAGGAAAAAGCTGAATCATTTTATCGAGAAAAAGCTTCCGAAGAAGAGAATGAAGAACAGCGGAGACTTCTTAATATGATTGCTGATGAAGAGAGAAATCATGTCCACATGATTGATTCTATTCTGACATATCTTAAATTTCCGGAAGCATTTGCTGACTCAGCACAGTTTAAAAATTTCCAAAGTTTAGAAGGTAAATGATTGATGGGGGCAAACGGTTCCCCACGAATCGATAGTTTTTTTCTGTTTCTATAGTCCTTAATTCATTTTTAGTGAATCAAGAACTGACACAACTTGTAATAACTGTTGTTGGCGGAAATGCTAAAGATTTCCGCCCTACGAAAATACTTCCCCAATGTCATTCCCATGAAAATATGAATCCATTACTTTTAACTTTTTCCTTGTAATCTCGTCACACTCATAACGTTACAGCAAAATGGGTTCGTTTTTTGAAATAGCCTTATTTTTTTTTTGACACTCTTTTTCTTGAAATAAAATTTCATCTCATATAACAGGAGACAAAACGAAACAACATAAGATTTGTAGAAAATATGCCCCAATGTCATTCCCTTGAAAAAGGGAATCCAGAAAGGGGCAGACGAGGGCGTCTGCCGCCCACTAAACAAGCCCCAAGGGGCTTGTTGAAAAAGTCTTAGTTTTTGGAGCAGGTTTATTTTTATCTCTGATTTATTGGTGCTAATGATTTTTGTCGGAGATAATGTCTTAATACGCTCCAGATTCTTTCTGAAATATCTTTTAACAACTTTATATTCGTTAAAAAGTATGAGATAACGACACCCAACCGTTTAAAGTTTATCACTGATGCTATCAAAAGTGATTGGATTAACATCTTAGACAGACCTCGACGCCATGCCCGTCTGAGTCCATGCCACTCTTTCGCTTCTCCAAATATTCCCTCTATAACAGGAGCTCGTGATTTATACAACTGCTTAAAACTTTCT
>CALCCW010000077.1:0-14063 GCA_937900185.1 uncultured candidate division Zixibacteria bacterium
AAAGTAGGGTAAGGATGAAGAAGAAGGAAGAGGAGAGATATAAGGGGGATTGAAGTAAAGATTTGTTTTTCAAGCAGAAGACGGCATACGAGATATATCAGTGTGACTGGAGTTCAGACGTGTGCTCTTCAGATCTTATTTCGCTGTTCGGAAAAAAACTATTCGTGAATATACCAAAGGACAGTTTGTATCGCTTGAGCTTGGTGATTATTCGGGACGTATCAATGGAGTCATTTGGGAGCCTGATTATTTTGCTTTAACAGAGCTTGCTGAGGGCATGGTTGTCAAAATTCGCGGGCAGATCGGAGAATATAACAATAAAATACAGATGACTATCAATCGGATACGTCTTGCCGAAGATGATGAATACACAATCGAAGATATTCTGCCTTTTTCCAAACAGACAAACGATGAGCGGAAAGCTCGAATTTTAGCACTGACTGAGAAAATTGAAAACAGTTATATAAAAAAACTGGTTGAACTGTTTTGGAATGATGAAGAGTTCATGCGTAAGTTTTTAGAAGCTCCTGCCGGAAAATTATGGCATCATTCGTATATCGGCGGGCTTTCAGAACATTCTGCTAATGTTGCCGAACTTGCTCTGCGGGTGTCGCATGGCTATGATTTTCTAAAACGGGATTATTTGATTTTTGGCGGACTGTTTCATGATATTGGAAAGATTGAAACCTATATTACAAAAACAACCATAGATTATACCGATGAAGGTCGTTTGGTTGGACATATTTGTCTTGCCGATGTCTGGATTTGTGAACGTGCAAAACTGATTGAAAATTTTCCTGATAAATTATTGATGAAACTTCGCCACATGGTTCTCTCTCATCAGGGAGAATTAGAATATGCAACTCCGGTTGTACCACAAATGCCTGAGGCGTTTGTATTGTACTATTGTGATGAAATTGATTCAAAGATGGGTGCAATTGACCGTATCCGTGAAAGAAACAACGGCGTCGGATGGTCGGAATATGTTAATTTACTTGGACGGTTTCTTTATTTTGGTGAAACTGACCCGACAAAATCTGATGAGAACTAATGGATAAGCCAATTCTTAATATTTCTCATGTCAGCAGAAATGTTGGAGATATAAAAATTCTTTCAGATATTTCTGTCTCATTTTATCAAAACAAAATTTACGCTATTTTAGGTCCATCCGGTTCGGGAAAATCCTCATTGCTGCGTCTGCTCAACCGTCTTGATGACCCCGGTTCGGGTGAGATTATATATAATGGGAAAAATATAAATTCATATCCGGTGTGCGAGTTGAGAAAAAAAATCGGCTACCTTTTTCAAACACCATACTTGTTTGAAAAAACTCTAAAAGATAATTTTTTGTTCGTTGATAAAGAAATTTCAGACGATCAAATAGCTGCTCTGCTTGAAAAAGTACATCTCCCCCAAAAAATGCTTGATAGTTCGGTAGAAAAACTATCAGTCGGCGAAAAACAGAGAGTTGCCTTTGCAAGGCTTCTGTTGACAAAGCCTGAAATACTTCTTCTCGATGAACCAACATCAGCACTTGACCCATCGATTACAGAATCGCTGGAAAAATTTATTCAAGAAATCACACTTAAAGAAAATTTGACTACTATTATTGTCACACATAATCCTGAACAAGCAATACGGTTTGGACAACAAGGAATTTTGCTTTCAGGTGGAAAGATTGCCGAGTCGGGCGATATAAAATCGCTTCTTGAGAGTCCACAGTCGGATGCGGGCAAACGATATAAAGCGAGGGAGTTGTCATGAACAATCCCGGTATTACAGAAGTTTTATTATCACTTATCTTAGTTGCAATCTCAATTGCAATCAGTCGGTTTTGGAAAATTGAAGTTGAAAAAGATATAGCTATTGGTTCTATCCGTTCGTTTATTCAGCTTATTGCAGTCGGCTATGCTTTGAATTTTATTTTTGATTTAGAATCTATATGGTTGATACTCGCAACACTTGTAGTTATGTCGCTTGTCGGAGCTCAGGCAGCAATGAATAGAGTAAAAAAAATTAACTCCCCATATTTATTAATCTCTTTTTCTATTATGTTTGGTTCGTTTTTTACTATCGGATTGATGGCTGTTCTTCAGATTATAACATTTGAAGCTCGCTATATTATACCTCTTGGTGGAATGGTAATTGGTAATTCAATGAATGCGGCGGCTCTTTCTATCAATCGTATTACATCTGATATTCATTCAAATCGTCATGCCGTCGAGACTGCACTCTCTTTGGGGAAAAGTTGGCGAACAGCATCTTTAATGTATTTTCGCAATGCTGTTACAACCGGTATGATTGCTATTTTAAACAATATGAAAACTGTAGGTTTAGTTGCTTTGCCGGGGGCGATGACCGGTATGATTTTAGCCGGTGCCGATCCTTTGGATGCGGTCTTACTGCAAATTATTGTTATGTATATGATTTTAATGGCAGTTGCGGTAACATCAGTAGTGGTTGTAGAACTTACAGTTCGTCAATTATTTACACCAAATCATCAGTTGAAATAACAACATGAAGTTAGTCATAACTATACAACCATCTCTGTTTTTATTAATAAATTATCACAATTAAACTTGCATCTCGCATCGTAATGGTTAATAATATTTATAAATATTAACTATTTTATTGGAGCATTTTATGAACTATCCATTTTGGGATATTGATATAGGATACGGCATTATCATGGCGGTGATTGCTGTAATCCATGTGTTTGTTTCACATTTTGCGATTGGCGGCGGACTATATTTAGTAATAGCCGAAACTTTCGCACGCAAAAAAAACGACCGGCTCAAACTTCAGTTCTTAGAAAAACTGTCTAAGTTTTTTGTCCTGGTCTCAGTTGTCTTCGGTGCATTGACCGGGGTTGGTATATGGTTTATTATCGGACTTTTAAATCCTGCCGCAACCGAAGTTCTAATTCATAACTATGTATGGGCATGGGCTGCAGAATGGACATTTTTTGTTATAGAAATTTGTGCCGCACTTCTGTATTTTTATGGATGGAAAAAACTTTCTGCCAAAAACCATATTATTATCGGATGGATCTATTTTATATCAGCATGGATGTCTCTGTTTATTATCAACGGTGTTATTACTTATATGCTTTCCCCCGGCGATTGGATTACGACCGGATATTTCTGGGATGGGTTCTTTAATCCGACATTCTGGTCATCGCTCTGGCTTCGTACCGGAATTTGTATAATGCTTGGCGGTGTCTATGCTTTATTTGTGGCATCACAATTAAAGCCTGATGATTTCAAAAAACGTATTGTTCGTTTCAACTCTTTTTGGGTAGCTGGTGGACTTGTGATAATGATGGCTACTCTTAGTTGGTATATTGCATCGATTCCTAAAGAGATTGTTGATGCCGCCCTTGAGGCGAAGTTGACCCCTGTTGAGGCAATGAACGCATCATATATAAATGCTTTTCTGCTTGGAATAGTTATAATAGTTTTTGGATTTATTATACCAAAAAGATACAATATTGTTGTTGGAGTTATTGCGATGGTACTTGCATTGGCTTGGTTTGGTGAATATGAATGGATGCGTGAGTCGATTCGGAAACCGTATGTTATTACAAATTATATGTACGGCAACGGTATTGATGTTGCCAATGCCGAAAAATATCAGGAGGAAGGACTGCTTGCATCTATGAAGTTTCAAACATCGGATAAATCTGCTGATTTGTTCCGAAGAGCCTGCCGGAGTTGCCACACCATTGACGGATACAAACCGCTCAAACCTGCATTTGACGGTACCGATGAAACTTTTATTGCTCAGATAATTATGGGAGCTCATGTTATTAGAGGCAACATGCCTCCCTTTGTTGGTACTGAAGATGAAGCACAGATGGTTGCATCGCATATATACAAACAAATAGATACACGTCATATTTCAGAAATTTATAATCTTGAAGGTATCGCTCTGGGTAAAAAAGTATATGATATCAGGTGCGGAAAGTGTCATGTCTTTAACGGGTACAATGACAAATCGGAGTCTCTGCTTGGTATTTCGGAAGAAGACCTTGGTGATATTTTAGATATGGCAGGAGATTTTGCCGATGAAATGCCGGACTTCAGAGGAGATGAAAAAGAGCGGAAAGCTCTTATTGAATACATTATGTCATTAAATAAAAAGGAGAGTAACTGATGCTTCCAGATTCAAATTTTCTTTCGGCTCCTTTATGGTTAATTGAATTTCTGCATATTGTAACTCTTGCACTGCATTTGATTGCTATGAATTTTATGTTTGGCGGAATTATAATACTTCTGTTTGGTAAATTTGATGATAAATGGAATAATCCGATTGTACAAAAATTTATTAAACTCTTCCCCAATGCAATGGCTGCCACGGTTACTATTGGTGTTGCACCTCTTTTGTTTGTACAACTTGTCTATCCCAAACAGATTTATGCAGCATCAATTATTTCAGGATGGTTTTGGTTAATGATTTTTGTCATCGCTATGATTGGGTATTATTTTCTGTATGCATTATCATTTAAACAAACAACTGAAAGCAGACAAAAAATATATCTGTCGATTGTTTTAGCCTGTTTGCTGTATGTCTCATATATCTACTCATCAGTGTTTGCCTTAGGAGAAAAACCTGATTTATATAAACTGCTCTATGCAGAAGGGCAGGGCGGAACTATTATTAATCCCGATATAGGTTCATATATTTTCAGGTGGCTGCACATGATTACCGGAGCAGTGACAGTTGGCGGATTTTTTGTTGCACTCTTTGGTAAAGATAATGACTCGGCATTTAAAACCGGTAAGAATTTTTATCTTTGGGGTATGATTGCCGCTATTGTAACCGGATTGACATATATGATAGGACTTGGCGAACTTATGAAACCGTTTATGAAATCTCCGGCTATTTGGCTTGTGACTCTTTCGTTTGTGCTTTCTTTAGGGTCGCTTCATTTTCTGTTTAAAAAGAGATTTGTTTTTGCCTCAGCGATACTTTCAGTTTCTTTTGTTGCTATGGTAGTTACCAGACATATTGTACGGAAACTGGCATTGGTTGGATATTATGACCCGTCAGAGATGACTGTCAATTCGCAATGGTCGCCGTTTTTAATATTTCTGATTTTCTTTGTGCTGGCAATTGCAACAGTCTGGTATATGCTGAGACTGTACTTTGGAAAACAGGAATAATCGTTATATAAGTAGATGGTCAAGACCCCTGTGGTCTTGACTTTTTTATTTAAGTACCTATTAATTTTGTAGGGTTCTGCATCCACCTATCGGTGTTCGTTAGGAACCCTACTTACAATTGCTGACAGTTTTTTAATTGTAGGTTAAGCCCCCCCGCGGTCTTGACTATATCTGTGATATCAGGAATCCACTTCTAACATTGCTTGTTGTATCAGCTCAGCCAAGCAGGTCGATTTTAGTAGAAAATAAAACAGTCAAGCATAAAGAAATTATTCTTGACTTATAAAAATATTTTTTGCAGAATTAATTTTGTTTATAGCAATAAACAAAACTGGAGACTGTCATGTTTGACCAAAGTAAAATAATTATTCGTGAATCAAACCATAATGATTACCATGCTATAGCTGACATTTACAATGCAGTAGACCCAAAAATGCCGGTAACAGCTCAAAATATTGAGGAGAGAGATGAAAAGCAAGATGATAGATGTAAACACCAACGTTGGGTTGCTATTTATAATAATCAAGTTATTGCCACTTGCTACTATTCACAGGAAATCATTGATATTGAACCTAAAAAATTTATGGCTATGGTTTGGGTTCACCCCAATTATCAAAAGCAGGGCATTGAACAAATTTTGTGGGAGCATGTTACAATAAACTTGTATTTACTTAACCCTAATACCATAGATACATGGTTCCGTAAAGACTGTGTTGAAATTATAAAAAAATTGGAAGAAGACGGATTCAATGAAAAATATAGAACAAGAGTATCTACTTTAGAGGTTCCTGGGTTTGATCTAACTCCATACAAAAACTTGAAATCATCTTTGCTGAAAAGGGATATAGAAATAAAAACATTATCTGAACTTGAGTCTGACCCGGATCGTGATCATAAGCTCTACGAATTAGAGTGGGAAATCACACAGGATATACCTGGTTTAGAGGATGTCACTAAATCAGATTTTGAAACATTTGTAAAAGAATGTATTAGATCAAAACATAACAACTTAGATGGAAATTTTGTTGCTGTTCACAACGAAGAGTTTATAGGTTTAAGTCTTCTCCAAATTAATCCTTCTGGAGATGAAGTAATTCAAAATATAACTGGGGTCAAACTTTTATACAGGCGTCAGGGAATTGCTTTAGCGTTAAAATTACAAGCTATCATATTTGCCCAAAAAAACAACATTTCCAAAATCCGAACTATAAACGATATTACCAACCTACCAATGCTTTCTCTTAACAAACGACTTGGATTTTCAAGTTCTTCTATCTGGATTCTATACCAAAAATATTATAATTGATGCATAAATGATAGATTTTAGATGTATCGACAAATTTGCTTATTAAGATTTTACATTATTAAAGATTTCCTATCAATTTGTAATATAACCCATTAACTGAAAACTTTTATATCTTGTCAATTTTAAAGATGGGATTGCTGCGTCCGCTTTAGCGGACTCGCAATGACTGTATTTGAGTTAACACTTTTTTAGAAACTCATCTACTCTTCTGACAGATTCTTCAACTGTTACCTCTACCTCGATTTTTAAAACTGGACAGTCCAATTTTTGTAACCACTGCTTGTGCATATACAATGAACGTACTTCCATACCGCCATTATCATATCTCTTTGCCCAGTCGATAAACTCATTAAACTGTTTTGCTCGAACAGTTCCTTCAATAAACGATTCGGGACATCGTATTTTTTCTCGTTCAAATAATCTTTGTATACGAACCTCTTGTTGAACAAAAAGAAAAACGACTAAATCAAAATATTCTATTGCAAAATCTCCCCATTCGCAAAGCGAACCGCTTGACACCCAGTTTTCATATTTGAGCATATCATTCTTTAGCAATTGTTGTCGTTCATAAATATTTCGTATTTCCTGAAATGGCAGCTCTGTAGGGAGCCAAAAATAGGTATCTGTATCTAAATGGTGATAGTTATATCTTTCAGCAAGTACTTTGCCTAAAGTAGTAGTGCCGGAACCGGACGCTCCGGTTATATGGATTCTTTTAATATTCATATAGTTAAAATAACTAATAGATAATTTATCTAAATCTCAAGCAAAAAAATCCCGTAACGGGGGAGGGGAACGTTACGGGAACATATTGGATATCACTGCTGAAGAACAAGAAGTCGATCAAATAGGATATCCAAATCTTATAATTTTATAACAAAAGAACTGTCTCTTTTGTTCACGAACGAAAACAATGTAATAAATAAATTTTATTTTTCAATATCTTTTTTTGAATAATTAATAATAAATAGGCAGAATCACCGCACATAGGACTCTTTACAACTATACTAAACGAAATAATTGTTAGGCAAAAACAAAGTTAAAAATAGTTGTTATATTTTTGCATCATTTGCAGTATACTAATAATCCAATGAACGAAAAAGAAGATATTAAGTTAGCTCAGTCCGGTGATTTTAAAGCATTTAACAGGCTGATAGAATCGAATAAATCGAAGTTATATTCTTTAGCTTTAAAAATGACTGGAAACAAATTAGATGCTGAAGATATTGTCTCCGAAACACTTATAAAAGCAATTGACAATATCGAAAAGTTTCGCGGAGAATCTGCTTTTGGAACTTGGCTATATTCAATAGCTTTAAATCAGTCACGAGCTCATTTAGCAAAACAGAAACAGACTGATTTAAAAGATTTTGATGAGTATTTGCCGGGAAATAATTCTGAGGAACTACACCAGCAAAAGAACTTACAACTTTTTGACTGGGATGATCCGCACAGCCAGCTTGAGTCAGCTGAGCTAAGAAAAATTATACAACAGGCGATTGATGAACTTCCTTTTAAGTTTAAAGAAGTTTTTCTTTTGCGGTATTTAGAGGAGCTGTCTATAAAAGAGATAGCTGAAATGATAGATGAAACGGTCGCATCGACAAAATCAAGAGTCCTCCGAGCAAAACTTGTTGTCAGAGACTCCCTATCAAAAACTTTCGAGGAGCGGTATGGGCAAAAAATGTCTTGAGTATATCAACGATCTCAACGACTATTTAGACGGAGAAATTGAACCGTCTTTGTGTGCGGAAATAGAAGCTCATGTTGGCGAATGCAACAACTGCCGTATAATGGTCGATACATTGCGTCAAACGGTAAAACTTTGCCGTGAGGGAAAAGAAGAAAAACTTCCTGAATCACTTGAAAACAAGCTAAATGGCATGCTTAAAGCACATTGGGAAAAGAAATTCGGTAAACAAAGCTGATTTTATATCTTTTTATCCTTGTTTTATAATTATTAATCACGACATAAATTATCTTTTTAACTCTTGTTATGTATAAAGTTATATTTGATTTGCTATAAAGAATGTAATATATTTTGCATCATTTACAAACTGACAGTATCTAAATAGCAATGAAAAGATAAATTTTATTGAAAGGATTTTTTATTTTATGAGAAAAGCAATTATAGAGTTTTCTATTAAGAGACCTTGGGTTGTGATTGGAATTACTGTGTTAATCACAGCATTTTTTGCAATGCAGTTTCCAAAAATTAAGATAGATACTGACCCTCAAAATATGTTGGAAACTAATGAACCAACCCGTCTTTTTCATGCTGCCACAAAAGATAATTTTAACTTATACGATTTTATCGCAGTGGGTATTGTTGCTGAGCCGACTGCTTTTACTCCTGACCAGCTTAACCGAGTCTATCGCATAACAGCAGAAATTGCTGATCTTGATGGTGTCATAGCAGATGATATAATGTCGATTTCGATGGTTGATGATATCAAACAAGGCGACGGCGGTTCTATTGTTATTGAACCGTTGATGGAAGATGAGATATCAACTGATGCTGAAGCAAAACATATTTATAATAGAATAATGAATAACCCTATTTTGCGCGGTAAGATTGCATCTGATGATGGTAAAGCGGTTGCAATTTTTATTCCAATTGAATCAAAAAAAATATCACATAGACTATCGACACAAATAAAAGAAATAACTGACAGTTTGGGTGGAAATGCCGAATATTTTATAGCCGGATTACCTCTTGCCGAAGATTCCTTTGGAGCAGAGATGTTCAAACAGATGGCTATTTCTGCTCCGGCTGCAATGGCTATAATCTTTTTGCTGCTCTTTTTATTTTTTAGACAAATTAAGATTGTTATTGCTCCTATGGTAGTTGCTATGATGTCTGTTATTTGGGCAATGGGGCTTTTGATTTATACCGGAAATACAGTTCATATTATGTCATCAATGATTCCGATATTTTTAATACCAATTTCTGTATTAAATTCTATCCATATTATTTCGGAATTTCATGACCATTATAAAAAATATAAACATAAAGCATCGACTATTGAACATTCTATAAATGAACTGTTTGTCCCAATGCTTTTTACCTCGCTGACAACTGTTGCCGGATTTCTTTCTTTGGCACTTACACCTATTCCGCCGGTTCGTGTATTTGGTATTTTTGTTGCCTTTGGAATTGTAGTGGCATGGTTTTTATCTCTAACTATCAATCCTGCGATTGCTATGCTTATCTCTGATAAAACTCTACGTAATTTTGGTAAATCAGATGAAGAACACGGCATACTCGCTAAGGTTATGCATTCTTTCAGAAATTTTACACGCAAATATTACAAACTCATTATTTCATCATTTGCTGTTATTATGGTAATCGCCGCTGTTGGATTATCGCTTATTGTGGTAAATGATAACCCTGTAAAGTGGTTTAAAAAATCACACCCTATTAGAATTGCCGATGCAGCCATGAATAAACATCTTGCCGGTACTTATATGAATTATCTTGTTTTTGAGAGCGATGATGAAGGAGCTATGAAATCTCCTGAACTGCTCAATTATATGCTAAGAATACAAAAAGAATTAGCAAAAGATAAGACCGTCGGCTCAACTACCGGTGTTACCGATATTGTTAAAAAAATTCGTTATGAGTTGTATTCCGAAGATTCGACAAAAATGGTCATTCCTGAAAACCCTAAAGAAATTGCCCAGCTTCTATTTTTGTTTGAAATGTCAGGTGGTGACCCTGATGATCTTTTCAAATTTGTTACACCTGAATATGATAAAGCAAATCTTTGGGTACAGTTAAAAGATGGTGACAATATGGCTGTTTCTGCCGTAGTTGACCGCGGTAATAAATTTATTAAAGATAACCCCCCTCCGGTAGGTGTAATTGTAAAATGGGCGGGGCTTCCATATATAAATATTGAATGGCAAAACCAGATGGTTTCTGGAATGCAGAAATCATTGGCTTCATCTTTTATTGTTGTTTTTCTCATGATGATATTCTTGTTCCGTTCATTTAAATGGGGACTTTTCTCAATGCTGCCACTTACTATTACTGTTATGGCAATCTATGCCTTTATAGGATTCATCGGAAAACCGTATGATATGCCGGTGGCTGTTTTATCGTCACTGACACTGGGGCTGTCTATTGACTTTGCTATACATTTTATTCAGCGGCTACGTATGATTTATAAACGAACCAAAAACTTTGATGAATCTTTTGACGAAATATTTGAAGGTACCGGAAGAGCTATCACACGTAATGTGTTGGTTATTTCTATCGGGTTTGTACCTATGTTGTTCTCGACATTAGTACCATATATTACTGTTGGTTCATTTTTCTTAGCTATTATGATTGTGTCCGGTTTGGTAACAATGTTACTGTTACCTGCTCTAACACAAATGTTTAAAAGAACATTGTTTAAATAGAAAAAATAAAATAATAATAAAAGGATTTAAAAATGAAAAGACTAACCACATTATTTTTTGCTCTACTGCTCTTTTTTGGAATGACAAGTAGAAATGCATCAGCACAGGATGCAAATGAAATTATGAAGCAGTCACATCTTGCATATTTTTATGCAGGTGATGATGGTATCTCCGATGTTACGATGTCTATCGTTTCTAAAAGAGGGAAAGAACGAATCAGAGAGTTTACCATGATTCGCTTGGACAATGAAGAAGGCGGCAATCAAAAATATTATACATATTTTAAAAAACCGTCCGACGTTTCCCGTACAACTTTTATGGTGTATAAAACATCAGAAGGAAACGATCAACGCTGGATTTATATTCCGTCTATTGATTTAATCAAACCTATATCCGCCGATGATAAAAATTCAAGTTTTGTCGGTTCTGATTTTTCGTATGAAGATGTGTCCGGTCGTCATTGGACTGAAGATAATCATACTTTAAAAGGTGAAGAAACATTAGACGGTAAAGCAGTCTATGTCATCGAATCTGTTCCGAAAAAAGCATACAAAGGTTTCTCTCGAAAAGTTTCCTATATTGACAAAGAAACAATGCTTCCATTAAAAGAAGAATACTATAATAAAAAAGATAAGCTGATAAAAGAGTTCACAGCTGACAAGATTGAAGTAATCGACGGGATTCCAACTATCACAGTTCGCACAATGAAAAATATTAAAAAAGGCGGACACACAACTGTTTCGTTTGACAAAATTATATATAATGTTGGTGTGAAAGATGATATTTTCACTGAACGGTACTTAAAAAATCCTCCACGGAAATATATCAAAAAGTAAACGGGGATACTATAATGAAAAACATTACATATTTTTTGACAGTGTTATTATTGCTTGTTTTAGTTTCGCCATCGCACGCACAACTATATACTGACGGATATGTGCAGGGTCTTTTTGGCGGACAACTTGAAAAAGACAATCCCACAAAATCTGACCAGTCTGTTTCTGAAACAAGACTGCAGGTAAGGATGGAGTCAATCGGTGATGCCGGTGAGTTCTTCTCGAGAGTTGACTTTGTCTATGACGGTCTTGCTGATGAGACCGAACAGTATGACTGGGAAATTCGGGAAGCATATCTGAAATTTCGTTTAGGTGATAAACTTGATTTTAAAATCGGTCGCCAGATACTTACATGGGGTACCGGTGATCTGATTTTTATCAATGATGTCTTTGCCAAAGACTACCGCTCGTTTTTCTTAGGACGTGATGACCAATATTTGAAAGCTCCTCAAAACGCTCTTCGAATGGAATACTATAACTCTATTGGTGCTTTTTCGTTTGTATTCACTCCCTCATTTGAATCAAACCGTCTTCCGACAGGTGAGAAGTTGAGCTACTACAACCCGCTTGTCGGAACTGTTGTAGGAACCGGTATGGGTGACAGTCTTTATTTTAATGCTAACGAACCTGCAAAGACTTTTGGCAATTCTGAGTTTGCCGCCAGATTTCAACGACAGGTTGGCATGTATTCCTTAGCATTCTATTTCTACAAAGGATTTTATAAAAACCCTATGGGTTTGAACGCCTCAACAATGATGCCGGTATATCCAAGATTACAGCTTTACGGTGCTTCTTTAAGAGGTGCAAAATTTGGCGGTATTTTCTGGCTTGAAGGCGGATATTATGATTCCAAAGATGACCCCGATGGTGATAACTCATTTATGCCGAATTCTTCTTTAAGCGGTATGATTGGCTTTGAACGTCAGATTGCAACGAACTTAACAGTCAATTTGCAATGGCAGGCTGATAAAATGATTGACTATGATTTGTTTGAAGCACAACAAAATCCAAGCTATCATTATCGTGACGAGATCAAACATCTTATAACCAGCAGATGGACAAAAATGATGGTTGATGAAACTGTAATGGTGTCGGCATTTGTTTTTTATTCACCAAATGAAGAAGAATTGTATTTCAGGTTTTCAACCGAGTATAAATATTCCGATGAAGTTACTTTGACTGTTGGTGCAAATGTTTTTGATGGAACCTATGTTAATACAGATTTTGGACAGCTTTCGCTTAATGATAATATATATACCAAAATGACATATAACTTTTAAGCTGGAGAAGAACCCTATGACTTTAGAACATTCAATCAGATTTCTCGCCGGTACTATGATAATTGCCTCGCTTACTTTGGACTACTTTTACCCAAATGGGTACTGGTTATATTTGACAGCATTTGTTGGTTTAAACCTTTTTCAATCATCATTTACTAAATTTTGTCCGGCTGAGATAATTATGAAAAATCTATTTTACAAGAAAAAATAGTTTATAATACCTCCTTCATTGTGAGCGGAGCCGTAAAAAGCTCCGCTTTTTCTATGTGTTAAATTATAATATTAAAAAGACGATAAACTATAATGGATATATCTTCTTATAAGTAGATGATGTAATTGTAAAAATTTATGATTCAGTAAAAAGATATTTCGTTTAACGGGAGGTTCTCATGAAAAGAGCTTTAAACCTATTTAATTACTCAGTACTATTGTTAATATTTTTTCTAATTCTTATTTTTGAAAAAAGTAGTGTTGCTAAAAGTAATGTTACTAAAAAAGAAGCCGTTAACGCTATTTTTAAATCATCACTTGATTTAGAAAAACCTGATATAATCTATATTAATTCACAACTAATATTACAAAACTATACAATAGTTGAAAATATTTTTGAAGAACAGCCATTTGTGGATAAGATGTCAAATAATCTTCCTCCTGATTTACCGGATGGTATTAGAAATAACATTCAGGCTACTAAAATTCTTTTCTCCGAAAGGAAGCGTTTTAATGCTGAAGGCAAAGAAACAACAACTATCAAATTACCTTTTGACAATACAGAGTCAGCTGGGACTCAAAAATATTTCCACCTGTTAGGGCCAATTCAGGACACTCTACAGAAAGGGAAACTTCTATGTGTCGATGAACTGGATACGAAACTGCATCCTAAATTAACTCTGAATATTATTAGAATGTTCCATAATAAAGAGATTAATAAAAATGGTGCACAATTGATTTTTGCTACCCATGATACAAATTTACTATCAGCTGGACTGTTTAGGCGTGACCAGATTTATTTTACTGAAAAGAATCATGTTAGATCGGAAGAGCACACGTCTGAACTCCAGTCACACTG